>NZ_JAXMNS010000001.1:0-46329 GCF_034670285.1 Nocardioides sp.
ACTCGACCGCTCGCTGCAGGCCTGGGTGACCGACTACAACAACGAGCGCCCGAACAACGGTGACTACATGGCCGGCCGTACGCCATTGCAGGTCAAGAAGGAACTCAAGCGCCGAATCCGCCAGACTGTCGCCTGACCATCCGGTCAACAGTCCAAAGACATCGAACTGTCACCCCGACGCGTGCTCCGAAAGGCCCAGCCGACCAGATCGAAGGTGTCGCCGGCGAGCTCTCACCATTTGAGGAACTGCACGGCTTCAGCATCGATGGCGTCGACCTGAAGACGGCGATCCTCCCCGACGGCTGGCGCAACCGACTGGTCAAGGTGCAGAACGCAAACACCGCGGCGGCAGGCGGCGAACCGCGCTTCGCAGGCTGGTGTCTGCAATGGACTCGTCCCCTTCCGGCCATCCTTGACGGCAGACGCCACCGGATGGGACGTGGCATCAGACAAGGCAGATCCTGCCCGCCCCAGCGCTGGGGTGCAGGGACACCTTTGGGTCAGCGGCTTGTCCGATACGGACATGGCGAATCAGGTGAACAGTGTGGGCACAATCTGGCGCGGCGGCATGCCTTCCATCGGGGCCGGGAAAGCTAAGCGCTTGCGCCCTTCTACCCGGACGACCGTGGTCCGCGAGGTCGTAGGTGGCGCCCCGTACCCGAGCGACAACTCAGGTGCGCGCAGCGGACAAATTCTCGGCGGGAAGCCCCAGGTATCTCCGACCCACTTCGGTGATCTTGTGGGAAGTGTCGCTACGGGACCCGGTGGGGAGCGCGAGGTGGCTGACAGTGAGGCGTACCAGGGCGTCAGCCGCGTCGAAGACCTCCTGTACGTCGAGGTCCGGGAAGTTGGACGTCACCCAGCGCGCAAGCGATCTAGTCGCCAGATCGAGCGACCGCGCCGATGTGGTGAGGAGGGGAAGCATGCCCGTCGCGGACTGGGAAGTCGGGTCGCCGTTGGCGATCAGCACCGCTCGGAGAAGGGGACTGCGCTCCGCCTCTTCCAGGGTGTAGTCGACGGCAGCCGCCAAACCCCGAGACACATCGGAGCGAAAACACTCCAGCACCCCCTCGATCCCGTCGACGAAGCGCACCGCTTCCCTCAGAACCACGGCCTCCCCCAGGCCAGGCTTGTCCTTGAACTCCTTGTAGAGCAACGCCCGCGAGACGCCGACAGTATCTGCGATCTCCCCCATGCGGACCCGGTCCCAGCCACGCTCAACGATCATGTCGTGTGCCGTCTCGAGGACGGCGGCGCGGACATGGTCGCGGTAACGCTCCCGCATCGACTGACGTGGCACGACGGACACACTAGGCCATTTCTGTTGACAACGAGACGCGTGTCACGTCCCACGCATGGGTGACATGCTCATCAATCCGGTCTAAGTTTCGACAATCGTATCTATTTGTTCATAGGAATGAGCCATGGTCAGCCACGACGATTCTCACGTGATCACCTACCCTCATCGGCTCGGGGGGCACTGCGGTTCGGGTGCGATGCGGGACCTGCTTGAGTGGGCGGGCCTGGGCTGGGACGGGCCCCCAAGCGAAGGCCTCGTCTTCGCGCTGAGCGGGTCCTTGGACCTTTCCTACGTCCGCGACGCCCAACTCCTGCCGCCGATCTACTTGGTTGGTCGTGGAGGCGAATTGGAGACCGACCTGCCGAAGCGGCTCGGTGCCGAGGTCACCGTCCGCGCCACCGATGCCCCCCAAGAGGGGTGGGCGTGGGTGCAGGAATCCGTAAAGCGCGGCCGACCGGCCCTGGTCTGGGCCGACATCGCCGAGCTGCCCTACCTGCGCGTTCGCCTGCAGATGAGCCGCCACGACATCGTCGTGATCGGCTACGACGACGAGCAGCAACTCGCCCACGTCGTCGACAACGACCGCGAGGCAGTCCAGCTCGTGCCCTACGACGCGCTCGCCAAGGCACGGTCATCGCAGGGCTTCCCGGTGCCGACTCGACACACCTTCTTTGACATCGAGTGGCCTCAGACGCTGCCGGACCTGGAGCCCCTCAGCCACGCAGCTTTTGCCCAGGCCTCGGCCGCCATGACCATGTCGAGCGGGCCATCAATCATCCCCGACAACGACACCGCCGCCGGGGCCACCGGCCTCGCCGCCGTCGATCTCTTCGCCGAGGACTTGGCCCGTTGGCCTGATGTGTTCCCCGAGGAAGTGCTCCACCTGGTCCTCCTAGGGCTGAGCGCCTTCGTCGAGAAGGCCGGGACTGGCGGCGGCCTGTTCCGCAGGCTGCTTGCCAGTGGCGCTCGCGACATCGCGCGCCTGACGGAGAACGAACACGCCGACCACGTCGCCCTCGCCGCTCACGCCAGCGCCGAGGCCTGGTCGGAGGTCGCCTCCCTGGCCCGTCGGGAGGGGGCACCGGCTGGACGTGCTGAAGCTGCTGCCAGGGCCGCCGCCGCACTTCCCTCGCTCGAGCGCGAGCTGGTCCAAGCGCTTGGTCGCGCCGGAACAGCCCAGGACGCCAGGGTCGGCGCCTGATGGCCGACCACGCAACCCCGCGCGAGGCCCTGGCTCCGGGACAGTTCGTGGACAGCGACCATCCCGCCATCCGCGACTTCGCCTCGACCGTCACCTTCGGCGCCCGGGACCCCCGCGAGCAGATCCAACTCCTGTTCACCGAGGTACGAGATCGCCTCCGATACGACCCGTACAGCGTCACGTCCGACCGCGACGACTACCGCGCCAGCGCCATCTTGGACGGCGGCCCGACATGGTGTGTTCCGAAGGCGATCCTTCTCACCGCCAGCCTCCGAGCCATCGGCGTCCCCGCCGTGCTCGGCTTCTCGGACGTGCGCAACCACCTCAACAGCAAAGCCCTCCTGGCTCTCATGGGCACGGACCTCTTCGTCTACCACGGGTGGTGCGGGGTATACGTCGACGGTCAGTGGCGCAAAGCCTCCCCTGCCTTCAACTCCGAACTGTGCCAGCGGTTCGGCGTCCCACCGTTGGAGTTCGACGGCACGCAGGATGCGCTACTCCACGCCAACGACGGAGCTGGGCAACGCCACATGGAGTACGTCCGTGAGCGGGGGATGTGCCTCGACCTCCCGTTTGAGCAGATGATGAACACCCTCCTCGATACCTACGGGCCAACAATGATGACTAGCGCCGACAGACAGCGCACGCCAGACGCAACCTTCGGCCACTGAGCACGCGTCGAAGCACAGAGACCACGCGCGCAGGGGTTTCCACGCAGCGGGGTGCCACTCGAGCCAGCCCCTGAATACACCACGCCCATGGTCTCCACGAGCACCGGTGCGGGCACCTCGGAAGGCAAGTGGTGAACACAGAATCAACATTCTTACGGCCGGTGAACAAACGAACTTTGTGTCTCTCAGTCAAGCCCGACCGAACTACGAGGAGCCCATCCATGAGTGACTCTTTCCAGCACATCGACGGCGTGGTCGAGCAGGGCGTCGCGGGCTCCGGGGCCGAGCCCGGGGCCGAGGCAACGACGTTGGAGACCTGGATACGTGGAATGTCCGGTGCCGCAGAGTCCACACGGGGTCGCCTTCCCTCCCACTCCCCCACCTGTGCCGGGTGTGGACCGGAAAATCCCGCGAGCTTGGCGTTGCAAGTCGATGCCACCGAGGGGGGCGTGCGCTCAGTGCATCGTTTCGACCCCCGACAGGAAGGCGCGCCGGGGATCGCCCACGGCGGCATGGTGGCAGCGGTGTTCGACGACCTCTTCGGCTTTCTGCTCTATCGCGTGGGAGAGCTCGCGGTGACTCGATCCTTGTCAGTGGAGTACCTCCGCCCGATCCTGCTCGAGACCGACTACGAGTTCACGGCTCGTGTTCGAGAGCGGGCGGGACGACGCATCGAGGTGAACGCGGAAGCATCCAGTCTGGACGGCGACAAGCTCGCGACCGCGCATGCGACCTTCATCATCGTCAGCCACGAGCACTTCGAGCAAGGTGTGGACCGGACTCAAAACTGATGTCTCACTCGGGGACGAACGGCTCGAGCTCGACCACGGGATCAAGAACGATGCCGCGGCGAGTCACCGCGTCTTGGAGCACGAACATGACGTGACAGCCGCTCGGCCACGACCTCCATCGACTCGTCGGGCGCTGATCCAGCCACCAGATGACGGCGGCGACCAGCATGCCCATCACACAGACCCAGATGCCTTGCGGGAAGCTTGCGTGAACGATTACCCGCATCGGTCGCGTGTGGGCCGACCTGTGTGTGTCCCAGATCTACGCGGGCAGCTCGGACATCGTGAAGCCGTTCGTTGCGAGCCCGCACTCCCGAACCACGAACCTCGGCCGACCGGCACCATCCGGGCGACTCCGGCGTCGCAGCGTCGGAACTTGTGCGCGGGTCCGGGCGTGGTTGCCGAGAATTGAGCATGCGCACAAGACGGGAGGTTACCGAATGTGGGACCTTGCCTCATCGCCGCAGGACGGGAGTAGCTGCGACCGACTGCGTGTCGACATCGCTGAAACGGCCCGAGTCCGTCCTGGCGCTGATCCCAACCGAATCGCCATCCCTCGCGCGACTCCACGTCGCAGTCGCACACCTCTCGGGGCGACCAAGATCCGGAGAGCGGGCACAACAACGGACACACCCCCCCATCACCGACACAATCCGCTCGAGAGGACCCACCCATGAGTTCGAATCACTACGACGTCCTCATTATCGGCTCAGGCTTCGGGGGCTCGGTCACTGCGATGCGCCTTGCAGAGAAGGGGTACCGCGTGGGGGTGTTGGAGGCCGGCAAGAGATACACCACCGACGAACTCCCGGCCACGTCCTGGGACGCTCGACGTTTCGTCTGGGCACCGAAACTCGGCTGCTACGGCATCCAGCGCATCCACCTGCTCCGTGACGTCGTCATCCTCGCCGGAGCCGGCGTGGGCGGGGGCTCACTCAATTATGCCAACACCCTGTACCAGCCGCCCGCGCCCTTCTTCAACGACCCTCAGTGGGCCCACATCACCGACTGGCGCGCAGAGCTCGACCCTCACTACCAGACGGCACGCTGGATGCTCGGCGTCGTCGAGAACCCCCACATGACACCGTCGGACGAGGTGCTGCTGGACGTCGCCAGGGACATGGGGGTCGGACACAGCTTCACCTTGACACCGGTCGGGGTCTTCTTCGGTGAGCCCGGCAAGGAGGTCGACGACCCGTACTTCGGAGGCGCAGGGCCACGCCGTACGGGCTGCACCCAGTGTGGGTCGTGCATGACCGGGTGCCGGGTCGGCGCGAAAAACACCTTGGACAAGAACTACTTGTACTTCGCCGAGAAACTCGGCGCAGAGGTGCACCCGCTGACCACGGTCGTCGATGTACGCCCGCGACGTGGCGGCGGCTACTTCGCCGACACTGTGCGCACGGGCAAATCCGCCCGCCGTCGCACGAACCGAGAGACGTTCACGGCCGAACACGTGATCTTCGCAGCCGGGACCTACAACACTCAAAAGATGCTGCACCGCTTCAAGTCAACTGGGTCGCTCGCCCACATCTCCGATCGACTCGGCATGCTCACTCGCACGAATTCCGAAGCGATTCTCGGCGCGAAATCCCGCAATCGGTCGAGCGACTACACCCGGGGTGTCGCCATCACCTCCTCGATCCATCCCGACGAGTTCACCCACATCGAGCCCGTTCGCTACGGCAAGGGCAGCAACGCCATGTCACTGCTTCAGACCGCCCTCACCGACGGTGATGGCCCCGGGCCCCGTTGGTGGCGATGGTTGAGGACGATCGCGACCGACCCCTCGCACCTGACATGGTTCAGCCCGCGGCGTTGGTCGGAAAGGACCGTCATTCTGCTGGTCATGCAGACTCTCGACAACTCGATCACGGTTCGGACGAAGAGGAATCTGTTCGGCCGGCCCACCATCACCTCCGGACCCGGCCACGGGGCACCAAACCCGACGTGGATCCCCGTGGGCAACGAGGTCACTCATCGCGTCGCCGAGAAGATCGACGGCGTCGCGGGCGGATCCACCGGCGAGATTGCCAACATCCCGATGACCGCGCACTTCATCGGCGGCTGCATCATCGGCGACTCCCCCGAGACGGGGGTGATCGATCCCTACCACCGCCTGTACGGCCATGACGGGATCTACGTCGTCGACGGCTCGAGCATCTCGGCCAACCTGGGGGTCAACCCGTCGCTGACGATCACCGCCCAGGCCGAACGTGCCGCCTCGCTGTGGCCGAACAAGGGCGATCTTGACGAGCGCCCGCTACTCGGAGCCGCCTATGAACGACAGGCCCCCATCGCCCCGGCGAATCCTGCGGTTGTCCTGCCGAGCGACGGCACGACACCTGCAGGGCATCGGGGCCCCGACACGGACTGGGAGTGACCTTGGACCGCTGCGATCACCTGTGTGCTCGCAGCGGTCCACTTGCTCGTCAGCGTCCAGGGCAGCGTCTGAACCTACCCATGCGCAGCTCAGCTTCTGCTGACCCGCTCTAGGTAAGCCTGGCGGGCAGCGTGGTCGACCCGGTCGAGGAAGACCGTGTCGGTCCCGAGGAACGCGCCGAGCGGGGTTGCGAGCCGCTCGGGCACGAACTTCATGGCCGCGACCATGGAGCCCGCCACGCGTGTCACGCGCACGAACGGCTGTGGTCGCTCGATGAGCGCCGCTGTCGCGCGCGCGATCTCCTCGGGCTCCGCGTTCCGCATGGCTTTGGCTCCACTCGTCCCGGCCACTAGTTCGGTGTTGGTGAAGGTCGGGCGCACCGTGGACAGGGTGACACCCGACTTGCGGTACTCCAGCCTGGCGGCCTCGGTGAAACCGATGACGGCGAACTTGGTGCCGCAGTAGGTCGCCAGACCCGGGACGGGGAGCTCGCCTGCGAGCGAGGCCGTGTTGATGATGTGCCCCTGGCGGCGCGGCAGCATCCGCTGCAGTGCGAGCTTGGTGCCGAAGATGACACCCAAGATGTTGATCTCCACCTGACGCCGGGTGACGTCATCGGCTTCTTCGTGAGTATGTCCGGTCGGCATCACTCCGGCGTTGTTGATGAGGACGTCGATGGCGCCGAGCGTTCCCTCGGTGACGTCAAGGAAGGAGGCGATCGACTCCGGGTCGGTGACATCCAGCCGAACGGCCACCTCGACCCCGAGGTCCTCGGCGGCAGACTTGAGTTGCACCTCGTCGATGTCGCCGATCGCGACGCGGTGACCACGCCTGATGAGCTCCCTTGCTGTGTGGTAGCCGATCCCTCGAGCGCCGCCGGTGATGGCGACGACCCGTGATCCAGTGGTTGTCTTCATGGTGCCTTTCCTTTCAGAGGCCGAGCCGCTGTCGCAGGCTGCGGCCGGCAGCCAAGCGCAGCGCGCGGCTGGCGATGGCCGTACGCCGGGCGGAGTACGGGTACCAGGTGAGTTCTTTGGTGGTCAGCGCGATTCGCGGCTCGGTGATGGCCTGCACGCGGCAGTACTTTCGCAAACCCTGTGCTCCACCTAGCCGTGCACCGAGACCAGAGGACTTCCAGCCGCTGTGCGGCAGCCCGACCGCGAACAGGTTGCTGAAGACGTCGTTGACATTGACTGCCCCCACGTCGAGCCGGTCGGCAATTCGCCGTCCGCGTGCAACGTCCCGTGTCCACACCGTCGCTGAAAGGCCGTACTCGGAGTCGTTCGCCAGGCGCACCGCCTCCTCCTCGTTGGCTACCTTCATAACCGGCAGCGTGGGACCGAAGGTCTCCTCGGTCATGCACGCCATGCGGTGGTCGACGTCGACGAGCAGAGTCGGAGGGTAGAAGTGCCCCTTCGAGTCGCTGGCACCACCGACCAACACACGGGCCCCCGACTTCCGGGCATCCTCTACGTGCCGCTCCACGGTCTCCACCTGCTCCCGGGTGACCATGGCCCCCACGTCATCGCGAGACCCGGAGCCTTGCTTGAGCGATCCGAGCGCGGCCGCCACCTTCTCCACGAACTGGTCGTAGACCTCCTCGGCCACGTAGACCCGCTCGACGGAGATGCACACCTGGCCGGAGTTGAACATGCCGCCCCAGACGATTCCGTGCGCAGCGCGGTCCAGATCCGCGTCCTCAAGCACGATCGCGGCATCCTTACCGCCCAACTCCAGGCTGACCGGTTTGAGAAGTTCCGCGCAGCGCGTGGCCACCCTGCGCCCCGTCGCCGTGGATCCGGTGAACTGCACGAAGTCGACGGCCTCGACCACTGCTGCTCCCGTTTCCCCTGCGCCCGCAACATGAGCGATCACGGGCGGCGCACCGATCTCGTGCCAGCCCTCGATGACACGAGCGCAGGTCAGCGGCGTCAACTCCGAAGACTTCGTCAGCACGGCACAGCCTGCGGCCAGCGCCGGTGCGGCATCCATGAGGAAGAGGGTGATGGGAAAGTTCCACGGGATAATGAGTCCCACCACGGGGTAGGGCCGGAAGGTACGGGTCAGCCGCTTGGGCAGGCTGAGCAACCCGCCCGCCGCGACCCTCTCAGGGGCGAGGAACTTCTTCGCCTGATCGGCGTAGTAGGAGATGAACTCACACGAGGCCGTCGTCTCGACCAGCGCGTCGGGCCGGACCTTGCCTGTCTCTGCGACAAGCAGATCCGTTAGCTCGTCGGTGTGCTCAAGAATCCACGTTCGCCAGCGGCGCAGCCACATCGCTCGCGCCGAAGGACCCATGCTCTGCCATTCAGCCTGCGCAGACCGGAGCCCGTCAGCGACCGTGTGTACGTGAGCGGCGTCCGCGACTGGCACCAAGCGGATGGCCCTCCCATCCGCGGGCCGGCGAATGTCAAGTGCGGAAGCGGACGATGCGTTCATGAGAGTTCCTATCGAGGTGCGCTGAGGGATGGAGCGGAGCAACGAGTCGAGCACCGGTCGAGCGTCGTCGACCAGGAGTGGCCGACTCAGGGTGCGTGCGACTAGGTGACGCTGACGAGGTCGGTGGCGAAGGAGCCTGGAGGCGGCGTGACACCGTTGTCGCGGCACCAGCCACCGGGCTCGCGCTGGCTGCGGCGCGGGATGCCGCTCGACGGCTCGATCTGCATCGGGATCGGCGGCAGCGGCGGCATCTCCTGGTCCTTCTCGGCCTCGAGCTCGTCGGCGTCCTTCTCCTCCGACATCCCGATCGGACCGACGCGCTGGGCGTTGAGGAACTGACGCACCACCGGCTCCTGCGAGCTCAGCAGCATCTCGCGCGGGCCGAACATCGCGAGGTGCTTGTGGTAGAGCAAGCCGATGTTGTCGGGCACGGTGCGGGCGGTGTTGATGTCGTGGGTGACGATCAGGAACGTCGCGTCGATCTGAGCGTTCAGGTCGACGATCAACTGATTGAGGAACGCCGTGCGCACCGGGTCGAGGCCGGAGTCGGGCTCGTCGAAGAGCACGATCTCCGGGTCGAGCACCAGGCCACGGGCGATGCCGGCGCGCTTGCGCATTCCACCGGAGATCTCACCCGGGAGCTTGTCCTCGGTGCCGAGGAGGCCGACGAGGTCCATCTTCTCCAGGACGATCTCGCGGATCTGCGACTCGGACTTCTTGGTGTGCTCGCGCAGCGGGAAAGCGATGTTGTCGTAGAGGTTCATGGAGCCGAACATCGCGCCGTCCTGGAACAGCACGCCGAACAACTTGCGGATCTCGTAGAGGTCCTTCTCCGAGCACGAGGCGATGTCGGTGCCCTCGATGACGATCGAGCCGCAGTCGGGCTTCAGCAGACCGATAAGGGTCTTCAAGAACACCGACTTGCCGGTGCCGGACGGCCCCAGCATCACGCAGATCTCGCCAGCCGGGATCGTCAGCGAGACGTCCGCCCAGATGAGGCTCTTTCCGAAGCTCTTGGTGAGGTTGTCAACCTTGATCTCTACACCCATGTCAGTCCTTCTGCTTTCGCGGTGAAGCCCTGCTGATACGGCCTGGGTCGACTCGTCATTTGGTCTCCAACCCGGCGATCTTCCAGGTTGACCCGACGCGTTGCATGGTGACGTCGACCCGACTGCCGCTCACCACGGGATCAGGGGAGTTCCGACTTGTGGTCGACTGGGTCAGGAAGATGAGCAGCACGACCTCGTCGTTCTTCGTGGAGACCACGCCTGCCGCATTGACGCTCGCCTGTGTCGTGATCCGCCGATCTGTGGCGGTGTCGCGTACGACGTCGTCGAGCAGAGTCCGAAACTCTTCCGTGAAGGCGCCCGTGGTCTGGCCCAGTGCGGTCGCGAGATCCTCGTCCAAGGTGGTGTGACGGTAGCTGAGCAGCAGGGATATTCGTTCTCGACCGACGTTGAGCGCTTCGTCTCGGGCCGACGCCAGATCGTGGATTTGGCCGGTCCGCCACGTCGCGAACCCGGCAACGGTCGCGAAGACAATCGCCACGCTCAACAACAGCATGGACAGGCCGCGTCTGCGCCCATTTCCGGAGGAGGCAGAAACGGACTGATTCTCAGCGGAATGCTCGCTGGTCCTGTCGCTCATGCCACGAACCGTAGGGTCGAGACCAACCACATGCCGTCAACCTGCTTGAACTCGACCTCGAGCCGATAGTTGCGTGGTTCTGGTTCTCCGGTGTTGAGGTTGTCGACGGATCCCTTCGCAGCCACGATGACCGTCGCTGCGTCGTCTTCAACGCTCACGACTCCCGTAGAGACGACCTCGCCCGTGGCCACAACCTCGTTCTTGATGACCTCGTCACGTATCCGACCGGCTTGCGCACGTAGGTCGTCGCGGAAGGACGCCGTAGCCCCGGCAATGAGCTCGTCAAGGTCCTCCGCCGTCGTCTCCGCGCTGATAGTGATCAGCCCTAAGACCTGCTTTTTCGCGGCCTCCACGACTTCGCTTCGTTCCTGCTCACGCTCGTGAGCGTCCCGCCACGCGACCCCGCGCTCCCATGCAGCGCCGGCCGCGAGGACGACGAGGAGAGTGACAACGACCTGCAGCCCGAGCGGACGCCATCCCCGCCACCAGGTTGTCGCCCTGTCCGCGAAGAACTCCCGGACGTTCTTCATCGCGCCTCCAGCGGACCGAGCATCAGCATCTGCCAGCCCGAACGTTCTGCACTGTCCGGACTTGACGAGCCTTGCAACCCCCGGGCGAGATCAGACCCACGGGACGATCCCCGATTGTTGGGCCACACACCCTTCCCGAACTCGAGTCCGCAGGCCGACGGCAACGGACCGCGCTCCGCGCTTTGTGGGCACGGAAGGAGTCGGGCGCCCCGCACCGATTTGGGGTCCGGGTCAGGCACCGTGCAGTGTGCCAACCGGTCAACCTTACGGACACCTTCGACCGAAGGGTCCCGCCGTTGACTCGCTGGCAAATAGCCCTGAGAGCAGGCGGGTGGGTTGTTGACATTGAGGCGAAGGTCAAGGTTGACGTCCCCGAACTCTTCCCTCGGGTTGATGGCGCTCTGAAGGCGCGCGACGGTGACCGGGTAGTAGACCAAGCCCTCCTGGATCTGCGGGAGGTATGTGTTGAGGACCTCGGCGTTCGTGGTCAAGTTGGTCACGAGGAGGGGAAGCGTCGGCTGGAGGTCGGTGACGAGTCCGGTGGCCGACTCCAGACCGTCGGGTGCTTCATCCAGCAGCGAGCGCAGGTCTCTGTCTCGGTCAGCGAGCTCTGCGGTGAAGGACGCGAGTGACTGTGCGTAGCTGAGGGTCGTGCCTCGCAATTCCTGCTGGGTGCCCAGGACAGGTTGTGCGGTCCTGATCAGTGACGTCGTCGCGGCCAGTCGCGCCTGCGCTGTGATAATCAACTTGTCTGCTGCGTCGATCGTGGCCGCGAGGTCGGGACCGCTGCCCCCCAGTCCCTCATCCACCTGGTCGAGCACACGCCGGGTGCGTTCTCGTGGGATGGCGCCCAGCAGGTCGTTGACCGACTCCAAGACGGGGGTGATCTGCGGCATCGCGATCGTGCGCTCAGCAGGGATCAGGTCGCCGTCGGACATGCTGGCGGACCCGCGCGCCTCGGAAGAGGCACGTGCGGGCGGCACCAGATCGACGTACTGCTCACCGATTGCGGACGTGCTGTGCAGTTCGGCGATCGCATCGGCGGGGATGTCGTGCTGGTCGTCGATCCGCAAGGTCGCGACAGCACCACCGTCCTCGACCTCAAGGTCGGTGACCTCACCGACCTTGACACCCTGGTAGGTCACCATGGCCTTGGGGTACAGACCACTGGCGTCTGGGTATTCAGCACGAACTTCGTACACGCCGACGCCCATCATCGCCGGAACTCGTGCGTAGACCACCGCGGCGAAGAAGAGGGCGACCACCGTGAGGGCCGCGAAGATGCGGAGTTGGCGCTTGATCAACGGGGTGAGAACCATTAGCAGTCTCCTAGCAGTTGGAGGAGGCATAGGCCACCGCTGTCATTCGTGCCGTCGGCGCCCTGGTCGGCGTCGCCGCCCGATGCGCCGCCCCGAGTGCCCTTGTCCGCTTTGCTCTCTGTGCGGGGCTCTTCGATCGGTCCCGTCACGGGGTCCTCGGACTGCAACGACGGCAACTGATCCGTGCCCAGGAGCAGATCGACGAGACTGCGATTACTGACGTCGATGGTGGCGAAGAGGTTGGAGTAGTCCCCTCGCAGCGTGTCCTCAGTGGTCATCGCCGGGAAGGGGATCGTGATCGCGATCTTCAGGGCCTCCGGCACCCGAGTGGCCGCCTTACCGAGGTTGCTCAAGACCGGGCCGAGCGCATCTAGGTTGGCCAGGATCGCTTCTTGACTTGCCTGAATCACCCCGACTGCGCGGGTGCTGGCTCGTCCGGAAGTGGTGACGGCGTCTACGAGACGAGCCCGCTCCTCCTCAAGCGCCTCGAGCCCCGGACCAATGCGGTCGATGGCGCGGGCAATCGTGTTTCGGTCGCCAGCCAACCCCTTGCTGAGCCTGTTGAGAGACTCCAGCGCCCTGACGATCTCCCCCTTCGTGTCGTCCAGGACGCCCAAGAGCTCGTTGGATCGCGTGACCAAGTCGCGGGTGTCCAACTCGCGCTCGTCTAGCGCTGTGGTCAGCTCACCGGTGATGGTGCTGATCTGGGAGAGCCCGCCGTTGTTGAGCAGCAACGCCACTCCCGCGAGCACCTGCTCGGTGGCCGGCGCCCGCCCCGTCCGGGCCAGAGGCACTTCGTCGCCCTCCGCGAGGAGACTCGACGGGACCTCCCCGGTTGTCGCGGCAGGATTGTCCACATCGACGTATTGGGCGCCGAGCAGTGTTTTCTGTCCGATGGTGAAGCGCGCTGTACTACTGATCGGCATCGAATCCAGCAAACGGATGTTGGCCACCGCATGCCAGTCCTCGACCTCGATGGAGGCCACGGTTCCGACGACGACGTCGTCGAGGAGCACCTGGGAGTTCGGGACGAGGTTCTCCACGGCGTCGAAGTGCACGGTCACGGAGTAGCCGTCATCCCCCGTGGCAACCTGCCCGGGCAGCGTGTTCTCGTTCGGCTGCAGAGCGCAACCGGATATCAGCGGGAGAACCGCCATGGCGGTGGCACACACATGCGCCGCGCTCCACTTCCGGCGAACAGTGCGGGTGGTCATGGCTTACCTCCAGTACTGCCGGTCAGCAGGAAACCGAGGCTTTGCAGGAGATCGATCTCAACACCAGCGAGACCCGGAATCGGGAGGTCTTCCCCGTCACCGGGCTCACCGACGTTGATGCCCGGGACCAGGTCTTGGTCCAGCGAGCCCAAGCCCAGCGACTCCAGCAGCGGCTCAAGCACCTGGGTGCACTGGGCAGCAGTCCCGCCTGCCCCGAGGATCGCGCCGCACAGTAGCTGCGGGAGGCTATCGAGCGCGCTGAGCGTTGCGCGCCCCTTCAGGGCGGAACCCTCCACGATATTGGCCAGGTTGATCAGGGCGTTGGTACCGATGTGCAGCGAACCCGCCAGTTCATTGGATCGGTCTGCGAGCGCCGCAGAGAGGAGGTTGACTCGTCGGACCGCGGTCGAAATCCCCTGACCGTTGGCATCGGTGAAGTTGCGGACCGTCTTCAACGTCACTGCTAGGTCACGCAGGACGCTGGTCAGGGCGAAACGATTGCGCTCGAGCACCTCACCCACGGAATCGATCTCCGAGGCGAAGCCCCGAACGGCTCGATCGTTCAGCGCGAGCGCGCGGGTGAAGGTATCGAGGTTCTCGACGGTTGAGAAGAGGTCTGACCTCGGGTTCGAGAGAGCCTCGGCCGACGTCCGAAGACCGGCGATCGCTCGACGCAGTTCGGCGGCGTTACCCTCGTCGAGGCCTTTGTCGAGAGCCACGACCGCTCTCGAGAGGGCACCCCGCCCGGCACCCGGGCGCGGCCCCAATGCTCCGGTCAAGTCGGTGAGTTGTTGCTTGACATCGTCGAAGGTGACCGGCACCGCCGTGCGGTCGATGCCGATTTCGGCTCCGTCTTCAAGCACCGGTCCGCCGGTGTAGACCGGCTCCAGCTGGACGAATCGACCGCTGACCAGGCTCGGTGACACGATGGCCGCTCGTGCGTCTGCGGGGATCGGCTGGTTCTCGTCGATAGCGAGCTCGACCTTCACGCCAGCCTCACCAGGCACAACCTTTCGAATAGTGCCTACACTCACCCCCAGCACCCGGACGTCGTCCCCGGGGTAGAGGCCCTCGGCGCTACTGAAAGTCGCCGACACCGTCCTTTGGCCGGCCCCTCCGACCAAGGTGATGCCGACAGCTACTAAGAGTCCAAGCACGAGAAGAACGATCGGGCTACGCAGTGTGCGAGCGTGCGACAAGGCGGTCACGGGAGCACTCCAGACAGGATCGGCGACAACGTGGCGGGGTCGGTGAGGTTTTGGATGTAGGCGTCGAACCATGGACCGGTGGAGGCGGCGTCGCCGAATGCCGTGGCGTACCCACGAAGGCCCACGATGGTGTCCTGGATCGCCTTCTTGTTGCTGTTGAGAACATCGACGATGTCGTTCAGTTGGCGCAGCGCAGGGCCGATGACCTTTGCGTTCTCGTCGAGCACAGCCCGAAGCTGGTCGGCCAGCGTCTGAGCGCTGACCAAGAGCTCGTCGATGACACGCTGACGTGCGTTCAGTTCGGCGAAGAGAGACTGTCCGGCTGTCAACAACGAAGCGACCTGGCGGTCCCGGTCTGCCAACACCCCGGTCACCCGGCTGGCTCGGGCCAGCAACGTGGCGAGCTGGTCGTCGTTGGCGGCGATCGCGCCCGAGAGGTCGGAGATCCCGCGCAGGGCGGGACCGATAGAATCCTGGGACCCTTCGAGCACTCCGCTGGCCTGGTCGATGGCTTGTTGCAGGGCGGCCTTGTCGATCTGCCCGCTCTCGGAGGGCACTGGTGATGCTGTACGGCGAATCAGTACGGTCGATAGGGATCGTGTCTCCCGCCTTGAGCGATCCGCGGCCAGCGGGCACGAGTTCGACTGCGGCGCGGCCCAGCAGGGTAGTGGTGATGATCCGCGCCTCGGTGCGGTCGCCGAGCTCGACGTCCGGGTCGGTCAGCGCCAGGTCGGCCTCCACGACGCCACCCTCTAGGGTGACCTCGCGCACTTTGCCGATCTCCGCTCCCGAGAGCATCACCGAGTCACCACCGCGCAGTCCCCCGGCTTCGGCGAACTGGGCGTGGATGACCTCGCTGTTGCCCACCAGGGGTAGCCGGTTGAGGTTCAGGCTGGCGAGGACCACCAGCACGATCGCCAAAGTGCCCACCAGTCCTCGCAGTGCGCGCCTTTCCGACAGGCTGCTCATGGCTGGCACCTCTCGGCGTCGGAATTGATCCATGGGGTCAGGACCGGACGGCCGGCCGCCGCGTCGGACTGGATCCGGACGCCGCAGAGGAAGAAGTTGAAGAAGTTGCCGTAGGAACCGGCGTTCTGCAGCTTGCGGTAGTGACGCGGGAGCTGACGGAGCACCGCCACCAGTTCATCCCTCTCCATGTTGAGCCCGCGTGCGGCGACAGTGAGCGCACGCAGGTCGGGCGTCAGGTCGCCGCGCGCCCGAGCGAGCAGCCCGGATGCCTGGCGGGCGAACTCGTCGATCTTCCCAGCCGCGACGAGGATCTCGGTGTCCTGCTGGTCGAAGCGGGTCAGGACGATGTCGAGAGCATCGATGAGCTCTCCGACCTCGTCTCGGCGCCCGTCGACGGTCTCCAGCACCTGGTTGAGGTTGCTGATCACCTGGGTGATCAGTTGCTCTCGTTGGGCGATCGTGGAGGTGAAGGAGCCCACGCGACTCGTGAGTGTCTCGACCGCGGACTCCTGACCTTGCAACACCTGCACGAGTTGCTGCGACAACTCGTTTACCTGGGTCGGGTTGAGACCTGCGAAGAGCGGCTTGAAGCCGTTGAGGAGCGTGTCTAGATCGAGCGCCGACGCCGTGTTGGCGACGGGGATCATGTCGCCGGGCGCCATCTCCTGCGCCGCCTGACCCCCGCTGGCGAGCTGGACGATGCGGTCCCCGATGAGGTTGCGGTACTCGATCGTCGCAGTCGTGGCGTCATCGAGCGTGAGCGACGCGTCGACCGCCACACTCACCACAACGGTGCTGTCGGGCTGAACGTCGATGTCGGTCACCTTGCCGACGCGAACGCCGGCAGCCCGGACCTGGTCCCCCTTTTGAAGACCTGAGACATCGCTGAAGGCGGCGCGATAGGCGACGGTGTCGCCGGAGCGGTACTCGCCAGTGACGGCTGCCACCCAGAACGTCACCAGTGCGGCGACGACCAGAAATATCACGAGCCGGATGAGATCGGCCCGCTCCTTGACACGCAGAGGACTCGTCGCCACGTCAGCGACCTCCCAAACCTAGGATCTCGAGAATGTCAGCGGGTTTCCCTGCATCCGCTTCAGTCGATTTATAAGGATTCACCCCGACGTCGAACGTGGGCTGGTAGCTGAGCGGCACTTCTTCGGGGGTGACGTAGGGCAGACCGAAGCAGTTGGGGCCACGGTTCTCACCCAGAGCCTTCACATCGGTGGGATAGGCGTACGGTTCACGCCCCCGTACGACATGCGTGAAGGTCGTGATCCCCGGGTTGGTTCCGCCGACTGCCACCTCAGCCAGTTCGTTGCCCTTGGCCAAGCCCTCGACCAGACATGGCACCTCCGGGGAATAGCGGGCGAGCGTACCCGTGACGGGTTTCAGAAGTTCCAGGGACGTTGCAAGGCCCGGACCGCTCTCACGCAGCAATGTGTCTCCCTCGCTGCTGAAGGACGTGAGGCTGAGTTCGAGGGCTCGCAGGGAGGCCTGCTGCTCCACAACCGTCTGCAGCGTCGTCGCAGCGCCGTCGAAGGTCGAGATGAGGTCCTCACGGGCCAGTTCGTAGACCGCCGCGACGTCGTCCACGCGACGCAGATCCTCGCTCAAGGCCGGGAGTGCGGGGTTGAAAGACGTCAGGTAGGTCTCCGTCAGGGTGACAAATTCACCCAGCGCCTCACCCCGCTGGTCCAGCGCTCCCGCGACCGCCGACAGCGCATCGCTGACCTGCGCGGGACGTGCGACGTCGAGGACCTCAGTGAGGTTCGTGAACGCCTCGTCCACCTCGACTGTCGTGCTCGTGGCCTGGATCACGTCTCCTTCCCTGACCGGCTCTGCGGCCGAGTTCTCCGACCTGCTGAGCTGGACGTACTTTGCTCCGAACGCGGTCGGCGGCACGAGTTGCGCAGTGACGTCCTGCGGGATGGCATCGACCGCACTTGGGTCGAGCTCGAGCGTGATCTGGACGCGGTCGCCGTCGACGTTGACGTTGCTCACGGCCCCGACCTCGACTCCATAGAGCTTCACCGGAGCCCCCGGTGCCATCGTGAGGCCGGCGCGGTCGGCCTGCACCACGACATCGACACTGGGGCTGAACGAGCCCTTGTACTGCATCACCGTGCCCACAAGGACCGCGGCCACGAGCAGCACAAAGGTCAGGCCCGTCAGCAGCTGTCTATCGATGCCTCTGAACATTGACATTCTCCTCACCCCGCGATGTGGACCGACGGCCCGCCCCACACGGCGAGCGCGAAGATCAGGTCGACGAACATGGTGGCGATCAACGCCGAGCGCACGGCGCGGCCCACGGCTTGTCCCACTCCTGCTGGCCCTCCACTGGCTCGGAATCCGTGAAAGCAGCAGACCGACACGATGACCAGAGCCATGATCAGGACCTTGATGCCGGCGAGCAAGAGGTCGGAGGGGACCAGGAACGTCTCGAAATAGTGTTCGTAGGTGCCCGGAGCTTGGCCGTAGCCGACGGTGACCACCAGCCTCGTCGCCAGCCAGCAGGACATCAAGGCGATCGTGAACAACGGCACCACGGCGATCAGACCGGCGATGATGCGCGTCGTGACGAGGTAGGGGATGGGCGGAACGGCCATCACCTCGAGAGCGTCAATCTCCTCGCTGACGCGCATCGCGCCGATCTGGGCGGTGAATCCCGCTCCGACCGTCGCGGTCAGCGCAATGCCCGCAATAATCGGCGCTACCTCACGGGTGTTGAAGTAGGCAGAGAAGAACCCCGACAGCGCGGAGACGCCGATGTTGTCGAACGACGTGTACGCCTGCAGCCCCACCTCGATGCCAGAGGCAGCGGTCAGGAAGCCGATCACCAGGACCGTGCCACCGATGAGAGCCAGCGCACCCGACCCCAGTGAGACCTCGGCGAGGAGCCGGACGATCTCCTTGGGATAACTCCGGATCGCACGCGGCACGGCGCGGTAGGCCGAGGCGTGAAACTCCAATTGGTCGCCTAGTTCGCGCAGCCCCCGCGCAGGACCGCGCAGCAGTGCTCCTTGCCAAACGGCCATCTCAGGCCCCCAACTTGATCTGCAGAAACAGCGCGCTGATGACGCTATTGGCCGCGAACAGGAGCATGAAGGCGAAGACGACGGTCTGGTTGACCGCGTCCCCCACGCCCTTCGGGCCACCCTTGGCGTTGAGCCCCAGGTAGCACGCGGTCAGGCCAGCCAGCATGCCGAAGACGGCCGCCTTGATCTCTGAGGTGACGAAGTCCTCCAACCCGACGAGCAGAGTGAGGTCGGCGATGTAGAGGCCCGGGGTAGCACCTTGGAGGATGACGGAGAAGACGTAGCCGCCCACCAAGCCCACCACAGTGACCATGCCGTTCAGCGCGACGCCGACGAGCATGGAGGCCAGTACGCGGGGCACGACCAGCCGCTGGATGGGATCGATGCCGAGGGTCACCATCGCGTCGATCTCGTCCCGGATCTTGCGTGAGCCCAGGTCCGCGCAGATCGCTGTGGCGCCGGCACCGGCGACGACGAGCACGCTGACGATCGGCCCAATCTCTCGTACGACCGCGACCGCCGCACCCGCGCCCGCGAGGTCGACGGCTCCAATCTGGATCAATAGCTGGTTGACCTGGAAGATGATGACGACGCAGAAAGGGATCGCGACCAGCAGTGCGGGAGCGAACGACACGGTCGTGATGAACCACGCCTGGGAGACGAACTCGCGGAAGCGGAACTGACGAGTGAACATCTGCTTGAAGACGTTCCCGACGAACGAGTAGAAGTCGCCGACGGCGGCGAGCACATTGAAGACGGTGCTCGAGCGCAGCGCGTCACGAGCAATCTGGCGCGACGCAGGAGTCATGCCGCTGGGCCCTGTGCCGGCGGGGGATTCCTGCGCCGAGGGCACGGCGGGGAGCGTCGTGCTCATCGTTTCTCATCCATGTCCACCGGGACTGCCTGGTAGGGCAGCCGAATCCAATTCGCGTGGTCTTGTTGCGGAGCGGGCTGCGGGCGCCGTGACGCGAAGCGCTCGACGTCGCAGTCGTTGTGCACCCAGCCCGTTGAGGGGCTGTACGGGAAAGCCATTTCCACGCTCCTCAGGACGCAATGTGTATGTATGTGCATTCAGAAGACAAAAAACGCGATCTGATGTGATGCCTATTACAGGACCATCCAGAGCTCAGCGTCTCGTCGGCCGCACCAACCGCCCCCTCCTGTGTTGTACGTTTGCACAGAATTGACGTGAGCAGAGGGAGCGCACATGAGCGGTCAACCGTCCGCGTGGGTACGGCAGTGGGTGAAGGATTTCGTATCCGTTGAAGAGCAGGTCCCCCAGGTGGAGGCCTGGGTGGCGCGAACAGCCGCGTCTATCATGAGCGCCATCCCAGAACTGGCCAGCAGGCATGACCTGGTCGGCGAAATCGATCGGGGCATCCGCGAGCACTGGATCGCTTTTTTGCGCGAACTCGATCGAGCAGAAATGCACTTCGAACTGGTCCCGAGCGCTCAACGAATCGCTCACCAGGCGGCGGAGACCTCCCTTCCGCTGGAGACCCTCGGGCGCGTGTACCGGGTCGCCCAGCGAAGCACGTGGTCCTACGTGACGAGCCTGATGTCAGATGTCCACGGGTCCGAAACGGACCGCACCGAACTGATCATCTTCTTGTGGGAGAGAGCCGCTCAGTGGATTGACAGCTCGGTCGACGAATCGGTCCGGATCTATCAAGATGCCCGGCAGCGAAACGAGATCGGGACGAACGCCTTGCGGTACGAGGTCGTCTCTCAGCTGCTGCAGGGTGACTTGTCGGATGCCGCAAGGGCCTCGGCAGACCTTGGCGGCTACGCCATCAGGAGCTTCAACACGGCTCTGATCCTGTCTTCGCAGGAGCACTACGACTACGCCATCGATGCGCTGGAGGAGATCGGCCGCGACCTGGCCCGGCAGGTCCAAGCCAAGCACCCCCTGGTGGTGCGCCCGGGAGGGCGTCGTGTCTGGGTGTGGCTGGCGACCCAGCATGAGCCCGCCGCTCCCCTACGGTCTGATCTCGTAGGAAGCCTCGATGAGCGCGCCCGCATTGCTGTTGGGCCAAGCAGGAGGGGGATCTCGGGCTTCGTGGAGTCTCATCACCTCGCGCAGCGGGTAGCGGAGGTGACCAGCGGTCATGGTCACGGAGTCCTGAACTTCCGAGAGCTTGAGTTGGTCGTCCTCCTGGGCTGCAGCCGAGATGTCGACATGTTCGTCCGCCGAACCCTCGGCAACCTGGCCGACCCGTCAGCCCACGCGCAACGCCTGCGTGACACCGTGACTTCATTCATCCGGCAGGGCACGAGCATCGATGCAGCCGCACAAGAACTGGTGGTCCACCGCAATACTGTGCGCTACCGTCTCCAGCAGGCCACCAAGTTGCTCAGAGATGATTTGATCCCGTCAAGTCCCGAGGTCTCGCTCGCATTGCGTCATTTTGAGGTCTGCCATCACAGCGACTCCGCGGATCTTCAGGCATGACCCACGACTATTGTCGCCGGCTGCTGATCTGGGTGGTTCTTCGACGCTTCTGAAACATCTGTGGGTGTCCGAGCCGGCCGACCGAGGCGCACGCCGTTGTCCGCCTGAGTTCATGGCTGTGCGTGATATCAGCCGATGGCGGTGCCTGCTGGGGCGCTTCAGGGCGAGAACACCGTGATCGAGCGAGTCGATTTCGACGAGGACGCGGAGTTGGTCGTCGTTCAAGTGCGACCCGCGGCGCGAGAGCATTGACGGTGGCCGCCGGGCCCTGTGGTCGTCGTAGCCTCGGCTACGCTCCCGGTATCGACGTGGACACGGACGGCACCGTCCGGCCCAGGTCGTCGAGTTGGCGGGAACTGGGCCTGGGCGATATCGGCGCAGACTCGAGGCCACCACCCAGTGAGTCACGTGCCGGATCCGCGGGTTGGCTCGGTCCACTGGGTGCGTCGCGGCGCCGGCCCCACCTAGGCCATCGACCGACCATGTCGCCTGGCTGGCAATCAAGGCATCGAAGTCCACGGCCGCCGAGCTGCTGCGGATCGCCCTGCGCACCGTCGGGTCGATCATCACCCCGGTCTATGCCGACATCAACGCCACCCACGACCAAGCGGACGGGCAACGTGCGCGCCAAGACACCAAGAGGCGCACGGTACTTGATGTGGAAGAACCCCGAGAACGAGCAGGTCAAACTAACCTGGCTCGCTGCGCCCGGCCCAACGAAAGGAGAGCCGATTGTTCTCAGAGATCGATCACGGCGAGATCGCCACGGGCGTGCATGGCCCGTAGAAGCTTCTTGTCGAACTTTCCCACGGAGGTCTTGGGCACCTCGGCGACGAAACACCACCGCTCGGGGAGCCACCACTTCGCGACCTTGCCCGTGAGGAACTCGCGCAAATGATCTGGCGCGACGGTGGCGCCGTCGCGCGCGACGACCACCGCTAGTGGACGCTCCTGCCACTTCTCGTCCGGCACCCCGATCACCGACGCCTCGAGTACGTCGGGATGGCCGGCGAGCAGGAGTTCCAACTCCACCGAGGAGATCCACTCCCCCCCGGACTTGATCACGTCCTTCGCGCGGTCTGTCAGAGTGACGAAGCTGCGCTCGTCAATGCGCCCGACGTCTCCGGTGCGCAACCATCCTCCGTCGAACTTCTCTGCGTCCTCCTCACCGACGTAGGAACCAGTGATCCAGGGACCGCGCACCTGGATCTCGCCGACTGACTCCCCGTCGTGCGGGACCACGCTGCCTTCGTCGTCCATCAGTCGCAACTCGACACCGGCCACGGGCCGACCCTGAGTCGCCCGCAGCGCCCAATGCTGCTCGGGGTCGAGCGCCGCGGGCGGCCTCGCGATCGCGGCCAGCGGAGATGTCTCGGTCATCCCCCACGCCTGGACGATGCGCACGCCGTACTTGTTCTCGAACGCCTGCATCAGGTGGAGCGGCACAGCAGAACCACCACAGGCGACCAATTGCAGAGACGACACGTCATGCTCCGGGTTTGCCTCCAGATAGTTCAGCACGTCGCTCCAGATGGTCGGGACCGCCCCCGCGATCGTCGGCCGCTCTGCCGAGACCAGCCGAACTATGGGTTCGGCTTGGAGGAACCGGTCCGGCATCAACAAATCCGCGCCAGCCATGAACGCTGCGTAGACTAGGCCCCACGCGTTGGCGTGAAACATCGGCACGATGGCCAACACACAGTCGTCACCCGTGACGCTCAGACCGTCTGCGGCGCAGGCCGCCATGGAGTGCAGGTAGGTGGATCGGTGACTGTAGGCGACGCCCTTGGGGTTGCCGGTGGTGCCGGAGGTGTAACACATGGCAGCAGCGGAGACCTCGTCGACCTCGGGCCAGTCGAACGTCTCAGGGTGACCGGCGAGAAATTCTTCGTAGCCCAGCACGGTGACCCCATCGCGGCGCAGTGGCGTCAGGTCGATCTGACCGGTCACGATAACGGTGTGGACACTGGGGATCTGCGGCAGCGCGGGAGCGAGGAGGGGCGCGAGACTGCCGTCAAGTATGACGACCTTGTCCTCGGCGTGATTTCCGATGTATACGAGTTGCTCCGCAGTCAGCCGGGGGTTCAAAGTGTGCAGCACCGCGCCCATCGACGGAACTGCGCAGTAAGCCTCGACGTGTTCCTGGTTGTTCCACATGAACGTGGCCACCCGCTCGTCGCCAGTGACGCCGCAGGAGCGTAAAGCGTGGGCCAACTGTGCGGATCGGCGACCTACCTCGGCGAAGCTACCGCTCCTGACGGTCCCGTCGGGCTGCAGGGTTCGCACCCGCGCCGAACCGTGGATGGTTGTTCCGTGACGCACGATCGCGGCCGTGGTCAGCGGAATGTTCATCATCGTGCTCTGCATCGGAGGTCCTTCATGTGAGGTGGAGCGAGCGGAGACGGAAGCATGGGTCAATCAGCGGTGGCAGCGCCGCCCGAAACGGAGGAGAATCAGTCCGCTGCGATCTGCAGCAGCTCGGCGCGGTCGACTTCGAGACCTTCGGTGATCTTCTGCTTGCTTCGCATGAAGTCGCGCGGTCGGTTGACGCAGTCGGCTGCGATCAGCCTCTGCTCACGCAGGTAGAAGCAGGTGAAGTCGCGGTCTAGTGTCGGGTCGCCGCTGAGCAGGATCTCGTCGTACCCGGCGCTCAGGCCGGCGATCTGGAGCTTGAGGTCGTACTGGTCGGACCAGAACCACGGCAGCGCGGCGATGGTCTTCTCCTTGCCGCACATCGATGCCGCCGCGGCTTTTGCCTGCTCGCCGGCGCTGGGCACCGACTCCAGCCGGATTCTGCGCCCGTAGCGCGTCATCCAGTGGCTGGTGCAGTCGCCTGCCGCGACGATGTCGGTGTCGCTGGTGCGGGCGTTGTCGTCGATGACGACGCCGTCATCAACGACAAGGCCTGCGGCCGCGGCTAGCTCGGTGTTCGGCTCGATCCCCACGCCGATGACCACGAGGTCGGCGCGAAGTCGCTCCCCGCCGGCGAGCTGGACCTCACGGACGCGATCTTCGCCTGTCATGGCCTCGACCAGGGCGCCGGTGCGGATCGTGACACCCGCCTCGCGGTGGATCCGCTCGTAGAAGGCCGACACCTCTGGCGCCGTGACCCGCATCAGCACCCGCTCGGCGGCTTCGAGGACGGTGACGTCCAGGCCCAAGGCAAGGAGGGATGCTGCGGTCTCCAGTCCGATGTATCCGCCGCCCACGATCACCGCGTGGCACCCCGGCTGCGCCGACTCCCTGATCTGTTCCACATCGGCAAACGTGCGCAGGTAATGGACGCCCGGGAGATCGGCTCCCGGGACCGGAAGCAGCCGGGCCCGCCCGCCAGTGCACAGCGCGAGCTTGTCGTAGGACACGCTGCGACCGTCAGCCATTACGAGCCGGCGCTCTGCTCGCTCGATCGACTCCACGTGAGCATCGAGCAGCTCGATCTCCTGCTTCGCGTAGAAGTCCGGCTTGCGGATCGCCAGCTCGCCGATGGCGCTCTTTCCCGACAGGTAGGCCTTCGACAGCGGCGGCCGGTGGTACGGAAGGACTGCCTCGTCGCCGATGAGGACCACTCGCCCGGACCACCCCTGCTGACGCAAGCCCGCCACCACCTGCGCGCCGGCGTGACTGGCTCCGACGACAAGTGCGGTCCCCTGCGTCATGCTGGGGCCTTCGGGGTCAGGCGCACCGTGAGCTTGCTGATTCCTCTGACGAAGTTGGACTGGACGTACTCCGGCTCGTCGACGACCTCGATCTTCTCGAAGCGGGTCAGCAGTTCCTCCCACAGGATCCGCAGCTGCATCTCGGCCAGGCGGTTGCCCATGCATCGATGCACGCCGAAGCCGAACGCGATGTGGTTGCGGGCGTTCTTGCGGTCGATGACGAGTTCGTCGGGTCGCTCGAAGACCCGCTCGTCGCGGTTGCCCGAGGCGTACCACATGACGAGCTTGTCGCCCTTGCGGATGAACTGTCCGTTGAGGACGATGTCCTTCTTGGCGATCCGGCGCATGTAAGCCAAGGGGGTCTGCCACCGGATGATCTCCGAGACCATGTTCGGGATGAGGTCGTGGTTCGCCTTCAGTTTCTCGAACTGTTCGGGGAACTGGTTCAGCGCCAGCACGCCGCCACTCATCGAGTTCCGCGTGGTGTCGTTGCCCCCGACGATGAGCAAGGTCAGGTTGCCCAAGAACTCCATCGGACGGTCGATGAGGTCCTTGGTGTCCTCGTTGCTCTGTAGCATCGTAATGAGGTCGAAGCCGGGCTCCTCCCCTGCAGCGAGGCGCGCCTTCTTGTCGTGCCACAGCGCGCTGAGACCGCGCGCCATGTCGGCGATGCCGCGGAAGACCTCGTCGTTGTCCGAAGGCCCTCCGTTCGCCTGCTCCATCGAGCTCGCCAGGTCAGACCATTCGACGAGCTTGTTTCGCTGCTCGTAGGGGAAGTCGAGCAGCGTGGCCAGCATCCGCGCCGTGAGTTCGATCGAGACCCGATCAACCCAGTTGAAGGGTTGGTCGAGCGGAAGCTCGTCCAACACCTCCTTAACGCGGGATCGGATCAGGCCTTCCATCTCGCGCAGGTTCTTGGGCGCGACAACTCCCTGCACCGCCGCCCGCTGCAGGTCGTGTCGCGGCGGGTCCATCGCGATGAACATGGCCAGGTCCATGAACCGCGGCGGCTCGCCAATGACGATGAAAGGCTCGGCGGAGAAGGCCTCATGGTTCTTGTCGACGGCGATGATGTCGGCATGGCGGGTAACCGACCAGAACGGTCCGAAAGGGCTGTTGGCCTGGTAGTGCACGGGTGCCTCGTTGCGCACCCGCTCGAAGTAGGACTGCCACCGGCCCTGCCGGTACAGAAAGGGGTTGCTCAGGTCGATGTCGGCGAGCTCAACCTCGTCCACCGGAGGGATCGGCTGCTCGACGAACATCTTCTGACCATCGGTCCGAGTCACCCATCGTCGCGTCTTGTCGTAGAGATGTGCCCCGCGGATCTGCACCTCCATCGGAACGACCGACTTGACCTTCTCACCAATATCTTCTGCAACGTTGAACATCAACAGTCCACCTTCTCTTCAGTCACATCTGGAACTCGGGCAGGTGGACGGTGAGCCCGTCCCAGCCGTCGGACACGTTCATCTGGCACGAGAGGCGCGAGGTCGGCTGACGCTCGGGATTCATCGACAACATCTCTTCCTCGACGGGGCCGGACCCACCCACCGTGTCGGCCCACTGCGCGTCGACGACCACGTGACAGGTGCCGCAGGCGGCCTCGCCACCGCAGTCGCCGTCGATGCCAGGGACCCCGTTGTCTACCGCGACCTGCATGAGCGTCTGGCCGTCTTCGAGCGGCGCCTCGTGGTTCTCGCCGTCGTACGACACGAAAGTGACAGCTGCCATGGTGACCATCTCCTCACTGGAATTGTCCTTCCACTATTGGCCCCGGCCTTTGCATGTGGCTATGGTCACCAGAGTCATAAGATTGTGATTTCGGGTCAGGGGTTGATGCGTGAGGAACGACGAAGCCGGGGTTCCCCCGTTGGCATTCGTGCAGCTACTCAATAGCGGTGCGCTGGATGCCGGCTCGGTAGCCCACTTCCGCCGCATCGTCGCCGCTCAGTTCACGTCCGAGATGGAACTGGTCGAACGCAACGTGCAGGTCCCCGTGCGGTGGTTCCGCGAGGTCTATCCAGACCTGGCCACCGACAGCGGCACCTCGCTCGGCTTTGCGTTCGCCGAACAGGCACAGCTGACCTCCTTCGGACCTCTCAGCCTCCCGCTGGTCAGCGCCAGTTCGGTGTCCGAGATCTTCGAACTGCTCGGCTACCTGCCCGTCATCTCAACGGCGCTGCGCCCCCACTTCCATCACAGCGAGCGTGGACTGACAGTCGGACTGAGCGGTCACACCGGTGATCCCGCCCTCGATTGCCTGGTCATCGCGTACGCCGGCTCAGCCCTGCTGCGGCTGCTCGACATACTGGCGGGCACCCTCCCCGCAGTGACACTCAATCTGGGCTGGGCGGCACCCCGATCACAGCCGCGACCCGAAAACACCTTCGGCGCAAGAATTGTTTTCGACTCGCCCGCATCCTTCGTGGACGTTCCCGCCAACATCCTGGGCACGCCTTGCCGGTTCTCCGACCCGGTGGCCTACCGCTTGGCCATCAACGAGCTGCGGCGCACCCTGGACCGACGCAGCACTCCCAACAGCTTCACCGAACATGTGAGGCGCTTGCTCGAGCAGGACCCAGGACGCCACCGCGGCTGCGAGGTGGCGAGACTGCTTTCCGTGTCTCCCAGCACCATGAAACGGCGACTGAACGCAGAAGGGACGACGTTTCGTGACGTCCGTCAGTCGTTGCTACGCGAGCGTGCGATCCTGCGGCTGCTCGACCGCTCGATGTCCGTCAGCCAGATCGCTGCAGACCTCGGCTACGGAGACCTCACGAACTTCTCACACGCCTTCAAGCGCTGGACCGGGCAGTCCCCCAGCGAGTTCCGGAACGTCGGCGGCCTCGGACGGGACGAGTAAGAGCTGGCAGTGCCAGTAAATTGGCGGGGATCCGATGATTTGCGCCGTCCCTCCGAGCACACCCGGGGATGATGAGTCCGCACCGCGACGAACCGGCGACTTCGGGGATCGCGGCGCCGTCCCGGTCCCACTCCAGTCATCTTCCAGTCATCGCGGCCGGCCCCGGTCCAATAGGCGAGGCAGAGGTCGTGGTGTGGCGGAAGGTGAGCACTGTCCTCCTACGGTCAGAACTTTCTCATTCCACCTCGCGAGGAGCTCATTCAGAACGGTCGCGGCCGCTCACCCGGCTCGTGCTCTTGGAGGGCAGAACTGTCCCGTCCGGTTGAGGCAGGCTCCGGCCTTGTCCCCCTCCAGCCAGCAGGGCGTCGAAAGTGCCGCCCATCAGGCGCCAGTCGCGCCGGGCGAGCGTGGCGCCAAGCCGTCCAGGAGGAGCCGGGCGACGCCGTTGGCGATGGCGTCCATCTCCCGATGGGCGCCCATGATGGCCTCCATTAGGCCGGCGATCGTGACGGTCCCGAAGATCATGACTGCCTCTGACATGGGGTCCTCGGCCCGGCGCAGGGAACCATCCTCAGCCCCTTCGCGTAGGAGTTTCTCAACCGGCTCGTAGAAGGCTGCACTGAGTGCCGCTGCGAGTTCGGGTAGGCGGGTGGCTCGACCGAGATCGCCGACCAAAGCCCGGCACGAGGCAGGGTTACGGAGCATCACACCCAATTGAGCGCGGACGACACCGGCCAGGCGTTCGCTGGCCCGCCCCTCAGCACTCACGGCTACGGCAACATCGCCGGCGATTGCTGTCAGAAGGTCCTTGAGCAAGAACGCGAGGATCTCCTCCTTGCCGGTGAAGTAGTAATACAAGGTCGCCTTGGGCACACCGCTGGCCTCGGCTATGTCGTCGATCTTGGTGTTGTCTAACCCTTGATCGGCAATGAGCTCGGCCGCTCCGTAGAGCTTGGTCGCGAGCTGCACCGGCAGTTCCCTCATTGACCCTCCTGGAAGTCGAGGTCAGCCTAGCGTTCCATGCTAAGAGTTTGTACTCTCCGTACAGCACTGTGGCGAGAGGCATGAGATGGGGTTTGGTCAAACCCGGTCGTCATAACAAGCATCTTCGGCCCGATCGGGCCACCTGGCCTCGACCTCGACCTCGACCTCATCCTGTGTTGTACTGATAGTCCAAACTCTCAGTCCAGACGATTGGTGTTGAGCCGTGGGACGTGGTGTTCGGACCGGGATCGGTGGACCGGTGCGGTTTGTCCTCGGGTTGGGACACCGCTTTCCAGCGATCGTGGTGTTCGGCTGGGTGCTGGCCGCCGCGGCGCTCTCGCTGCTGGTGACCCCGCTGGGGGCGGTGGTGGAACGGAGCAGCACCGCGTTCCTGCCAGAGGACTCCCCGACTCTGAACGGGCTGCGGGTGATGGACAGCGCGTTCGGGTCTGGCACCACTCAGTCGTACGTGTTCGTGGTCATCACCGACGACGACGGCCTAGGCGTCGGTGACCGCCGCGTCTACGCCGACCTGGTGCGCACCCTCGAGGAGGAGCCGGCGCGGGTCTCGGAAGTCCAGGATTCCCTCGGCCAACCGCAGCTTCGGCGCTCGATGACCAGCAAGGACGGCCAGGCGACCTACCTGGTCGTCGGGCTCCGGTCCGCGGTCGGCTCGCCGGCCTCGGACGAGGACGTGAAGTGGGTCCGCTCGGTTGTCGAGGATCTCGATGCTCCATCCGGTACGGAGGTCTATGTCACCGGAGATCCGGCGATGATCTCCGACCTGACCACAGCCGTGAACGACGCCTCATTGAAGATCACGGCCGTGTCCCTGCTCCTGCTACTCGGCATCTTGTGGCTGGTCTACCGCCGGGTCGCAACCGTCCTGATCTCGCTGGTGACCATCGGCATCGCCTTGTTGTGCACCCGCGGTGCCCTGGCGTGGGCAGGTGAGCACGGGCTGGCACTCTCCACCTACACCGATGCGTTCGTCGTGGCCATCACCTTGGGGGCAGGGACCGACTACTGTGTCTTCCTCATTTCCCGCTTCCGTGAGGAGTACGGCAACGGCCTCGACCCCCTCGACGCGGTCGTTGAGTCGGTCTCCCGGGTCGGGCCCGCCCTGCTTGCCTCCGCGGCAACCGTCATCCTTGGCGCCATTTCGCTGGGCTTCACCGACCTGGCCATCTTCGCCACCACGGGCCCACCGATGGCGATCTGTGTCGCCGTCACCGTCGCGGTCAGCCTCACCTTTACCCCCGCTCTGATGCGCTGGTTCGGACCTCGCATCGGGCCCGCCCCGGCTACGCGAGCGGACTCGCGGTGGGCCCGCACCGGTCGGCTCGTGGGACGCCACCCGGCCCGGATCCTCGTCGCCGGTGTGACGGTGCTGGTCCTGCTGGCCCTCGCGCTGCCCACGATGCAGCTCTCCTACGATGAACGCGCCGCCCAGCCGCCCGACACCCCGAGCAACCTGGGACTGGCGGCGATGGCCGAGCACTTCCCGCCTAACCAGACGCTGCCTGACTACCTGCTCATCCGCTCCGACCACGACATGGCCAACACCCGCGACCTGGCCGTTCTGAACTCGATCAGCACGGCTGTGACCAAGGTCGACGGCGTCGACCAGGTCCGCAGCATCACCCAGCCAGCCGGCAAGCGGCTGAAACCCGCCTCCATCGCCAACCAGCTCGGGAGGCTCGCCAAGGGACTCGACAAGGCCGACCGCAAGCTGGAGTCCGCAGAGCCGGGCCTGGAGCGACTCGCGTCAGGGGCCGGAGGCCTCGAGGACGCCCTCGATTTGGTCTCCACCGGCGCCGGGAAGGCCCAGGACGGCGCCGAGAAGCTCAGCGACGGCAGCCGCCGCATCGCCGGAGGTCTGGGGCGGGCCGCCGATCGCACCGGGCGGGCCGCAGACGGAGCCACCCGGCTGCGCGACGGCGGCGCCGCACTGGCCGCCGGGCTCCGCACCGCCCACGACCAGGTCGCCCAGGCCGTCGACGGGCTCCGGATGATCATCGAAGCCCTCGAGGGCGACACGATCTGTACCGCCGACCCGACCTGCAGGCGTTCGCGTGAGGGCCTGCGCAAGATCTACACCGGCCAACGCGACGAGCTCTTGCCCGGACTGGCGCAAGCTGCCGCCGGCGCCGAACGCCTCGCCGCCGGCGACGGGCGCCTCGCGACCGGCCTCGACCAGCTCACCGAGGGCCTCCGCCGAGCACAGTCGGGAAGCAACCGGATCGCCGACGGCCAAGCCCTGCTGAGCGAGAACCTCGGCGAGCTCGAAGGCGGCACGGACCGGCTCGCCACCGGCGCTGCCGGCATCGCCCCGGGTATCGAGGAGCTCCTGACCCGGACCGAGGAACTGCGCGGCGGGCTCGACGACTCCGGTGACTACCTCCAAGCGGTCAACCAGCGCGCCGACACCCCGGAGGCCGGAGGCTTCTACCTCCCCGCCGCCGCGCTCGATAGGCCCGACTTCGCCCTGGCTCGCACCCAGTTCCTCTCCGAGGACGGGAAACTGGCCCGCATCCAGGTCACCGGCGACACCGACCCCCTCACACCCGCCGGGCAGCAGCGCTACAACGAGATCCAAGACGCCGCCGAGCAAGCCATGAACAACACCCGCCTCGACGACTCCACGATCCTCGCCACCGGCGCCGCCGGCCTCGGGGCCGACCTGGCCCACTACCTCACCGACGACGCCGCCCTCGTAGTCCTGGCAGTCCTGCTCTTGGTGCTCCTCATCCTCATCCTCACCCTGCGCGCCCTCACCGCACCGATCTACCTGCTGGCCTCCGTCGTGCTGTCCTGCGCGGCCGCACTGGGGCTCACCACGCTCGTCTTCCAGCACCTGATCGGACAGGACATCCACTTCACCGTCCCGGTCATCGTATTTGTCCTACTCGTCGCCGTCGGCGCGGACTACAACATCCTGCTCATGAGCCGGATGCGCGAAAGCGGCCTCGCCTTGGACCGCGACGAGGTCGCCCGCGCAGTCACCGCCACCGGACCCGTCATCACCGCCGCCGGCCTCATCTTCGCTTCCACCTTCGTGGCCCTGCTGTTCTCTCCCGTCGAAGCGCTCGCCCAGACCGGGTTCGCCGTCGCAGCCGGACTCCTGCTCGACACCTTCATCGTCCGCACCCTCGTCGTGCCCGCCTGCGCGGCCCTGTTCGAGGACCGCAGCTGGTGGCCACACCGCAGGACAACGCTCGCCGCCCCAGCCGCACTGCAGCCAGCCACCACGTCCGAGACACATGCGTGAACCGACAACCGAGAGAGATGCGATGAGTAACCAGCAGCTGACTTACAGCCCCTTCGACCCGGAAGTCATGGCGGACCCATACCCCGTCTACCGCGAGCTGCGCGCCCACGCTCCCGTGTACTGGTCCTCCCAGGCCAACTGTTGGGTGCTCAGCCGCTACGACGACGTCTGCGTGGCCCTCGCCGACCCGGCGACGTACTCCTCGGCGTCCGGGATCTTTCCCACCCCACCCGGGGTGGACATGACCGACCTGTTTCTGCCGATGCTCATCATGAGCGACCCACCCCGGCACACCCAGCTGCGTCACCTCGTCAGCAAGGCCTTCACCCCACGCCGCATCACCGAGCTCGAGCCACACATCCATAGCATCGTCGACGACCTCCTCGACCAGGTTCCCGCCGCTGGCCCGTGGGACTTCGTCTCCAGGTTCGCCGGGCCCCTCCCGGCCATCGTCATCGCCGACATGCTCGGTGTCCCACGAGAAGACCGCGACCAGTTCCGGACCTGGTCCACCACGCTCATCCAATCGAACCCCACACGAGGCGAGTTCGGCCCCGGCCTGGACGCCGCCGCGGCGCTCTACGAGTACTTCTCGGCGTTCCTCACCGCACGACGCGCGCACCCCCGAGACGACCTCATGACCGCACTCGTCCAGGCCGAAGTCGATGGCGAACACCTCAGCGACGACGAACTCCTCGGCTTCTGTCTGCTGCTGCTCGTCGCCGGACACGAAACCACCACCAACCTGCTCTCCAACAGCGCCGTCATCCTCGCCCAGCACCCCGAGACCCGTCGGCAGCTGGCAGACAACCCAGATCTCATCCCGGCCGCGGTCGAGGAGCTGCTCCGCTACGACTCACCGGTCCAAGGCCTCGCGCGCACCCTGACCCAGCAAGTTGACCTGCACGGACAACCCATGAAGGCCGGCGACACCGTGCTGTTGCTCTTCGGCTCGGCCAACCGAGACGACCACGCGTTTCCCGACGCCGACCACTTCGACATCAACCGTCGCCCCGAACGACAGGTCGCGTTCGGACGCGGCATCCACTTCTGCCTCGGCGCATCCCTTGCCCGCCTCGAAGCACGCGTCGCTCTGCAAGCGCTCCTAGCCCGCCAACACGACTGGGGCGTCGACCTCGACTCAGCGGTCCGACTGCGCTCCGGTCCGATTCGGGGCTACTCCTCGCTACTCGTGCACTAGGTCAGACGCACCCCTCAGCCCTAGGGAAGGAGCAACCTATGAAGGACAAACCGAAGCCGAGCCGCGCCGGCGTCCTCCACCAGGTAATCGAGGAGATCCTTTCTCGAAAGGACGGGCAGATCCCACCCGACATCGAAGGCATCGACGTACTTTTCGACGGCATCGACGACCTCGCGAACGCCCTGCTGCTTCGATGGCACACCCGCCTGGTGGCATCACTAGAACGGGGACTCGCCGACGAACCCGAGGACCGCGAGGAAGCCGTCATCGAGGCATGGCGGCACGCCACCTGGATCTACTGGGGCGTCCGGAAGGTCATCGACGACCTCGCGGACCACCCACCCACCAAAGAAGTTGCTCACGCCGTCCGCACGACCGCACACAACGACCGGGCAGCCATGGCTCTCGCGGCCGGCCTGGCCAGCGGCTACGACGAACCAGCAATTCGAGTCGGCCACCGACTCGAACTCGAAGCGCGACGACGCAATCTCGTAGAGCACAGCACGGCCCGCATCCCCCGGCAGCGAACCGTGCTCGGCAAGGTCAAAGCAATACTCACCGGTTAAGGGAGCTGGGCCTGAAGTTGCGATAGTGGTTCACCACCGACGTGATCTCTGTTCTCAGCCGTAGATGAGTACCCGCGTAACGCTCGACGTCAGCGATGAGGACACGAATCGTTGGCCCTTGCTGACCGTCGCTGGCCGCTCAACTTTCTCGCCCAGCACCGGTTCGGCTCACTCTTCAAGCCTTACAAATCGTCGGCACGCATGCTACGAAGGATCGTGTTGGGTCGCCCTTGGACGGGCGACCCAGAGTCGATTTTCAGGGTAGTTGTTGGACGTTGCTGGCAGTGACTGTGGCGGCGTCCGGGACCGGATTCGGGGTGGTCGGGGTGCGTGGTGGGATGAAGTTCTACCGCGGCAGCGCCGCTGCGGCACGCTCCTACGTCGAGGCCGATCACTCCCGTGCCGATGACTACTACCTCGGCGAGGGTGCCGGGGTCGCGGCCCGGTTCGTCGTCGATGTGAGGCACTCGGTGAGCCCCACTGTGCGGCAGGGTGACGACTTGGACGGCGACGCCTATGAGCGGTGGGTCGGCGGATACGACGTCGACACCGGCGCGGCGAAGGGCCGGCTCCGAGACGATGCGAACGCGTTACGGTTCGTCGAGGTCACCGTCAACGGCCCGAAGACCTGGTCGCTGGCGGCCGCGTTGCACCCGGAGATCTCGGCCGCGTTGGACGCCGCGCAGGACCAGGCCGCGGCCCAGATCATCAGCTGGGTCGGCGCGCACGCCACCACGAGGATCGGACCGCGTGGGCGTCAGGTCCAGGTGCCCGTCGAACGTGTCGAGGCTGCGGTGATCCGCCATCACACCTCACGTGCGGGTGACCCGCACCGCCACCTGCACCTGCAGATCAACGCCCGCGTCTTCGCCGCCGGCGGGTGGCGCGGCATCCACTCGGTCGGGGCACGGGACTCCTTGGAGGCGATCAACGGGATCGGGCACGCAGCAGTCGTCACCGACCCCGGGTTCCGGGCAGCACTCGCCGCGCACGGGTTCACCTTCGACCCGAGCACCGGTGACATCTCAGAGTTGGCGACGTACGCGGGACGGTTCAGTGCTCGGGCGGCGCAGATCGGACGCAACGTCGACGCCTTTGAAGCGACATGGCGGGCGGCGCACCCCCGCCAGGAACCCGGACCCAAGCTCCGGCGGACCTGGGACCGGCGGGCCTGGTCCCAAGCACGACCCGACAAGGTCGTCCCGACCGACGGGGCGACGATGGTTGCGGCCTGGAACGAGGACCTCCACGAACTCGGCTACCGCGACAGGTCAGCACCGAGCACGCGCACCTCGGTTTCCACGCCGAGCGTGGGCAGCCTCGATCGTGACGCAGCTGTCGAGGTCGTGCTGTCGCGGTCGGGGGCGAAGCGCTCGGCGTGGAACGCAGCCGATATCCGGGGACACGTCGAGCAGTGGATCGCCGCGACCGGGATTGTGGTCGAGGCTGGGGTGCGCCTCGAGTTGGCCGAGGACCTCACCGCTCGTGCCCTGTCCGTGTGCACACCGTTGTTGGACCGTGACGACGTCCCAGAGCACGTCCGGGCCTTGTCGTCGCCGCGGGTGATCGGGGTCGAGGACCGCATCACCGAGCTGTTGGGGGTGCTGGCCTACAGCCGCGGAGGGGACGCCGACCTCGACCCACACCTCAGCGCAAGCCTTGACCCAGCCCAGAAGCAAGCTGTCGCTGCCCTGGCCGGCACCAAGCACCTCCTCGTTGTTGAGGGTGCTGCCGGGGCGGGGAAGACCACGACCCTCACCGCCACCAAGACAGCCCTGGCCGCCCAAGGTCGGCGGTTGATGGTCGTGACACCGACCCTGAAAGCAGCCGGGGTCGCGGCCGCAGAGATCGACGGCCCCGCGTTCTCCGCGGCGTGGTTGGTGCATCAGTGGGGGTGGCGCTGGGACGCCGACGGCCACTGGACCCAGGAGTTCCAGGCCCCGACCGACCCCGCCGCACGACTTGACCCCGGTGACCTGCTGGTCATCGATGAGGCCGGGATGCTCGACCAGGACACCGCCCGCGCCCTCCTCGAGGTCGCCCAGGAAACCCAGGTGCGGGTCGCGTTCATCGGTGATCGTCACCAGCTCCCAGCCGTCGGGCGTGGGGGTGTCCTCGACCTCGCCACCCAACACGCCGGAGCTGAGGCGACAGTGTGCCTCGACGTCGTGCACCGCTTCGCCGACCCCGCCTACGCCGACCTCAGCGTCGCCATGCGACGAGGAGACCCGGTCTTCGACCAGCTCTGGGAGGACGGCCACATCGTCCTCCATGCGAGTGAGGCCGAGCGGACCCAGACTCTCGCCACCCAGGCTGCGGAGGCGATCCTGGCCGGGCACACCAGCAGGGCGCTGATGGCCGACACCCGCGAGCAAGTCGCCGCCCTCAACGCAGCCATCCGCGACCGCCTCGTCGCAGCCGGCCTCGTCGATGACCACACCGTCGTGACGACCCGGGCCGGCGAGCGGCTCGGGGTCGGGGACCGGGTCGCGACCCGCCGCAACGACCTCCAACACGGTCTGGCGAACCGTCAGACCTGGACCATCACCGCCATCAACCCCGCCACCGGCTACGTCCTCACGACCTCGAAAGACGATGGCCCGGCCCTGGAGCTGACGTTGCGCAACGAGCACGGCATCACCCGACAGGTGCCGTCCTGGTACGCCTCAGCGTGGGTCGAGTCCGCCTACGCCACCACCGTCTACGGCGCCCAGGGCGAGACCACCGCTGTCGGGCACCTGGTCCTGGGCCAGGGCACAACCGCAGCATCTGCCTACGTGGGGATGACCCGCGGACGGCGCGCCAACACCGCCCACCTGATCGCTGAGACCCCAGCACAAGCCCGGACCATGTGGGAAGGCGCCTGCTCGCGCGAACGGGCCGACCTCGGAGTCGCGCACGCCCGACTGCAAGCTGTCGATGACATCGACCGCTACGGCCCCATCGGACACCCCTCGGTCAAGAAGGTCCCGCGGCAACCCGAGACCGAACGGAAACGAGTCCACGACCCCGCCCACGTCACCTCTCCGCACCGCTCGCGGAGCTCCTCGAAGTCCGGCCCCAGCATCGGGTTCTGACCCACCCACGCCCCGCGAAGCCCCATTTCGAGTCCTCATCGACATCTCGTCGAAAGTTTTTTCAACTTTCGGACGGGCGCTCGCTGACCTGCACAAACACCACCACCAGGGCTGCGCCCGTCCTGCGCCCGTCCCAGGACGGCGCACCCAGGACGGGCGTTTATTGGTGCGCACCCTGAGGAGAGTTGACCCCGCACTGTCCACTCAGCACCCATCACGCGCTTGCAGGACACGCGACAACACCACACCCATCACCAGGAGAAGCCCATGACCACCGCCCTCAACGACGACCACCACGAGCACGACGAAATGCTCACCATCGAAGAAGCCGCCGCCCTGCTCCGAGTCCCCGTCGCCACGATGCGCTACTGGCGCTACACCGGCGAGGGACCCTTCAGCTTCAAAGTCCAACGCCACGTCCGCTACTGGCGCACCGACCTCATCGTGTGGCGCGGCGAGCAAGGCCGCCGACCTGAGCAGAGTTCTCCACACCCGGACGGCTCGAAGAAGTGAACATCGGCGAACCGAGCAAAACTGATAACGGGGATGAGCGATCACGGCCCGAGCAGCTGCACCACCCCAGCGTTGTTCGGGCACAGCGACCCTTCAGTTCGCGTCTGAGGCTCGCGCACCACGCCATCACAGGAGAGGATCACAGGCATGGCCAGCATTGAAAGGCGCCTGCGCGACGGGCAGTCGACCTGGCGCGCGCACTACCGCACCCCGTCGGGCGCCCAACGCAACAAGACGTTCCCCCGCAAGGTCGACGCCGAGCGGTTCCTCGCCGGCGTCGAGCACTCGAAGACGGCAGGCTCCTACGTCGACCCCGCACTGTCGCGAGTCACGCTAGGGGCCTGGGCAGAGCGCTGGCTCGCCGGGCAGGCGCACATCAAGCCCACGACGCACGCGCGCTACGCAGGCATCATTCGCAAGCACATCCACCCGACCTGGGGGCATCTGAGCCTCGCCAGCGTTGCGCACGCCGACGTGCAGGCCTGGGTCACGGAGCTGACACGGGAGCACTCCCCCGCGACTGTCCAGAAGATCCACCGGGTCCTGTCCCAGGTGCTCGACCTGGCCGTGAAGGACGGGAGGCTGGCGCGCAACGTCGCGACCGGGGTGAACCTGCCTCGCGTCACCAAGCACGAACGTCTCTACCTCAGCCACGAACAGGTCGAGGACCTCGCCCACGAATGCGGATCCCCGTCGGAGCCGAGCAAGCACGCGACCTACGACACCCGCACCAACACGACGTACCGGCTCGTCGTGCTGTTCCTCGCCTACACCGGAGTCCGATTCGGTGAGATGGCAGCGTTGAAGGTCGCGCGACTCGACCTGCAGCGCAACCGGGCCGTGGTTGCCGAGTCCGTGACGCCCATCGCCGGTCAGGGAATGGTCTGGGGTACGCCGAAGACCCACCAACGCCGAGAGGTCCCGATCCCGACGTTCCTCGCCATCGAGCTCGCCGCTCACGTTGCCGGCGCTTCCCCCGATGCCCTGGTGTTCGCGAGCATCCGCACCGGCGAGCCGCTGCGGGTCAGCACCTTCCGCCAGACCTTCGGCGTGGCGGCCACCACGATCGGACTACCGGACCTTCACCCGCACGAGCTGCGCCACACCGCGGCGAGCCTGGCCATCGCCTCCGGCGCGGACGTGAAGGTCGTCCAGCAGATGCTCGGGCATGCCTCAGCAGCGATGACACTCGACACCTACGGGCACCTTTTCGAGGACCGTCTCAACGAGGTCGGCGACGCTTTGGACGCCGCTCGTCGGGCCGCTCAGGAGCGTCGGGCAACGCGTAGCGCTCTTTCTGCTGTTGCCCCAGTGTTGCCCGAGCCCGATTCGGGCGAAATAGCCGAAGGGGCCCTGCCCTGCGTTTCCGCAGGTCAGGACCCCTTTTCGGACCTGTACCCCCGACCGGATTCGAACCGGCGCTACCGCCGTGAGAGGGCGGCGTGCTAGGCCGCTACACAACGGGGGCCTGAACAACCTGGTGAAGCCTAGCCACAGCTGGTGCTTCACCACAAATCGCGAGCCCTGCTTGAAGATCAGGACCTGCAACTCGCTGGGATACTAGGACTCGAACCTAGAATAACTGGACCAGAACCAGTCGTGTTGCCAATTACACCATATCCCAATGCGGCCGATTTCTGACTGCCCGAAGGCGCCAGGACGACCGGAAAGAAACACTACACGCGCCCTCCGGTGGGCTCCAAAACGCCCGGGGTCGTTCGCGTCCGAATGCCCATCCTGCGGGCCACGTAGATGGACAGCGCCACGAAGATCGCCGACTTCACGAGCGAGATCGCGACGTCCCACCAGCCGCCCCCGCTGGCGTTGAGCGCCTCGGTCATGTCACCGAAGAAGAGCGCGAAGCCGAAGGCCAGCAGGTTGTTGAGGACGTGGTAGGCGATGGCGGCCTCGAGACCGCCCGTGGCGATCACCAGGATCCCGGCCGCGACACCGAAGGCGAACCGGTCGGTGAACACCGCGAAGCCCTGGCCGGCACCGTGCGCGACGGCGAAGAGCAGCGCCGGCCCGAGGACGGCGAGGAAGCGGGCGACCTGCGCGTTGCGCAGCAGTCCCCCGAACGCCTGCGTGAGGTAGCCCCGGAAGACGTACTCCTCCGCGACGGCCTGGAGCGGGGTCATCAGCACGATCACCAGCAGGAAGTCGCGCGTGACGTCGGTGAAGGCGTTGATGCCTCCCGAGACGTCCTCGCTCTCGCTCGCCCCCGGCAGGAGCGCCCCCAGCACGAGGGCGATGAACAGCGTCAGCAGCGACACCCCGAACGACGCCAGCAGCCACCGCCAACGGATGCGCGGCGCGACCGAGGCCAACCACCGCGGTCGCACTCCGTGCAGCACGCGGGCGCAGAACCACGCCGACGGGATGCCCAGGATGAGCACCGCGTTGAGGAAGAGCAGCACCGACGGCGTCACGTCGTCGGTGCTCGCCAGCGCCGCCACCCGGTCGCCCAGCTCGCCCAGGGGCGTGCCGGTGGCCAGGAGCAGCACGATGGCTCCGGCGAGCACCACGACCGCGCCCACCACGAAGAAGAGGAGGAGCGAGGTGAGGATGCCGCCGACGTACCAGCCCCAGCCCTGACGGCCGGCGCGGTAGATCCGGTGGTACTCGTAGCCCTGCGTGACCTCTGGCGCCGTGGCTGCCGGCTCTGGGGGCCCCCACGGCTGCGCAGGGGTGACGGGCTCCCCCGTCGGGGGCGGGTAGTACGGGTTCTGGTCGACCACGCTCAGCCGTTCAGCGCCCGTCCGAGACGCGACAGGCTGCGCTCACGGCCCAGGAGCTCCATCGACTCGAAGAGCGGCGGGGAGATCCGCTTGCCGGTGATCGCCACGCGCACGGCGCCGTAGGCGACGCGCGGCTTGAGTCCACGCTCGTCGACCAGCGCCGTCTGGAGGGCGGCCTGGATGGCGTCGGTCGACCACTCGGAGAGGTCGGCGACGGCGTCCAGCGAGGCCTGCACGATCTCGCGACCGGCCTCGTCGAGCAGCTTGGCGGCGTCGGCCTCGTCGAGGACGAAGTCGGCCTCGTCGACGAAGAGGAAGCCGAGCATGTCGGGAGCCTCGGCGAGCTTGTTGATGCGCTCGGCGATCAGCGGCATCGCGAGCTCGAGCAGCTGGGCGTCGGCGTCGGTGACGGGGTCGCTGACGACACCTGCCTCCTTGAGGAAGGGCAGCACCCGGTGCGACACCTCCTCGAGCGACAGCAGCCGCATCTGGGAGGTGTTGATGGCGTCGGCCTTCTTGAGGTCGAAGCGCGCCGGATTGGGGTTGACGTCGCCGATGTCGAAGGCGCCGACCATCTCCTCGAGGGAGAAGATGTCGCGGTCACCGGAGATCGACCAGCCGAGCAGCGCGAGGTAGTTCAGCAGACCCTCGGGGATGAAGCCCGCGCGACGGTAGCCGAGCGCGTCGGCCTCGGGGTCGCGCTTGGAGAGCTTTTTGTTGCCCTGGCCCATGACGTAGGGCAGGTGACCGAACTGCGGCGCACCCGAACCGATGCCGACCTCGGCGAGGGCAGCGTACAGCGGGATCTGGCGAGGGGTGCTGGAGAGCAGGTCCTCGCCGCGCAGCACGTGGGTGATCTCCATCAGCGCGTCGTCGACGGGGTTGACCAGCGGGTAGAGCGGGTCACCGTTGGCGCGCGCGAGCGCGTAGTCGGGCACGTCGCGGCTGTCGAACTTCACCTGGCCGCGCACGAGGTCGTCGAAGACGATCGGGCCGTCAGGCATCGTGAAGCGGGTGACCGCGGCGCGGCCCTCCGCCTCGAAGGCGGCCTTCTGCTCGTCGCTGATCGTGCGGCAGAACCGGTCGTAGCCCTGGCGCTTGGAGCCGGCGGCCTGGTGGCGCGCGGTGACCTCGTCGGTCGTGCAGTAGCAGGGGTAGGTGTAGCCGGCCTCGGTCAGGCGCGCGAGCGCGTCGCGGTAGAGGTCGCCGCGCTCGGACTGCTTGTACGGCGCGTAGGGGCCGCCGACACCGGGGCCCTCGTCCCAGTCGAGCCCGAGCCAGCGGAAGAGGTCGAGCAGCCCGGCGTAGGACTCCTCGGTGTTGCGGGCGGTGTCGGTGTCCTCGATGCGGAAGACGAAGGTGCCGCCGTGGTGACGCGCGAAGGCCCAGTTGAACAGGGCGGTGCGGACCAGGCCGACGTGCGGGCTGCCCGTCGGGCTCGGCGCCATGCGCACGCGCACCGTCGGGTCGGGGGTGCTGTGGGTGCTGGCGGGGGTCTTCAACGTCGTGCCACCTTGTTCGTGAGTGCTCCGAGACCGGCGATCGAGACCTCGACCTCGTCACCGACCTGCATGGGACCGACACCCTCGGGGGTGCCGGTGAGGATGACGTCCCCGGGCAGGAGCGTCATCACGCTCGAGACGTAGGCGATCAGGGCCGGGATGTCGTAGATCATGTCGGCCGTCGAGCCGTCCTGGACGACCTCACCGTTGAGGTGGGTCTGGATCGCGACCCCGTCGGCGAAGTGCTGCGGGTCGAGGTCGGTCTCGATCCACGGCCCGAGGGGGCAGAAGGAGTCGAAGCCCTTCGCACGGGAGAACTGGCCGTCAGCCTTCTGCAGGTCGCGCGCCGTGACGTCGTTGCCGATCGTGTAGCCGTAGATCACGTCGGTGGCCTGCTCGGGCGGCACGTCGCGGCAGATCCGCCCGATCACCACGGCCAGCTCGCCCTCGTAGTGCAGGTCCTGGGTCTGGGTCGGATAGAAGATCGGGTCACCGGGGCCCGCGACCGAGGTGTTGGGCTTGAGGAACATCAGCGGCTCCTCCGGCACCTCGTTGCCCAGCTCGGCCGCGTGCGCGGCGTAGTTGCGCCCGAAGCCGATCACCTTGCTGCGCGGCAGCACCGGTGCGAGCAGGCGCACGTCGGCCAGCTTGTGCTCCTGGTCGAGCAGCTTGAGCCCGACGTACATGGGGTCGCCGGCAAGGGCGACCAGGACGGCGTCCTCCTCCGGCTGTCCGAAGGCGTCAAGCTCTCCTGAGAGCACGCCATAGCTGGGTTCGTCACCGGTGGTAAATCTCGCGATACGCACCCCCCGACCCTAGCGAGGGGCCCGAGTCGAGTGCGGAGTCCGGTCGCTCGGCCACCCGGGCCCTCCGCCGTCGGCTTGCCTCGCGACCTCGACGCAGGTTGGCTGCACCTATGAGCGCGGTGGCGGTGGTGGGTCTCGACGAGGCCATCTGGCGAGGTCGGGCGACCGCACACGCCCAGCGGGTCGACGCGCTGCTGCGACCCCACCTCGAGCGTCGCAACGCGCAGGTCAAGCACCCGGTGCACGACTTCCTCTTCACCTACTACGCCCAGCGGCCGGCGCAGCTGCGCCGCTGGCACCCCGGCGCGGGAGTCACGTTGGAGGGTGGCGCCGACGACTACGGCCCGCTCCGGGGCTATGCCGTGTCCGGCGACGACGCTCACGTCGACCCGTCGTACATCGCCAAGCAGCAGCCGCTCGTCGTCGCGCTCCACCGGCTGCTCAAGGCCACGGCGTCGCGCCCGGCCCACACCGGCTGCTTCGGGCTGCACGAGTGGGCGATGGTCTATCGCCTCGCCGACGACGAGACCCGGCACGCCGACTGGCCGCTGCGGCTCGGCGGCGACGGCACCGACGCCGTGGTCGAGTCGCACCGGATCTCCTGCACGCACTTCGACGCGTTCCGGTTCTTCACCCCGCCGGCGCGCTCGCTCAACACGCTCTCCCCCGAGCGCGACGACCGTGCCGACTTCGAGCAGCCCGGCTGTCTCCACGCGGGTATGGACCTTTACAAGCACGCCTTCCGGCTCACGCCGATGATCAGCTCCGACCTGGTGGCCGACTGCTTCGAGCTGGCGCGCGAGATCCGCGAGCTCGACATGCGCGCGGCGCCGTACGACCTGGCCGACCTCGGCTTCGAGCCCGTGCGCATCGAGACCGCCGAGGGCAAGCGGGTCTACGCGGCCGCGCAGGCGGCGTTCGCCGAGCGCGGCGCTCCGCTGCGGGCGCGGCTGCGCGAGGAGTGCGAGTGGCTGCGCGTCCGCTGACGCGGGGCTGGCGCCGAACTGCTGAACAAAGGCGCCCTCCGAGCACCGAGTCACGCGGGGAGCCGACGTCGCGGGGGCCGTTTGTTCAGCAGCTCGGTCTGAAAGGGTGCCCTCATGAGCGACCACGACGGGCAGCACGACGGGCAGACCGTCCGCAGCGAGGACTGGTACGGCGAGGACCTGGGCGCCTCGCGCTTCGTGAGCACCACCTTCATCGACGTGGACCTCAGCGAGATCACCACGAACGGCGCCTACTTCGAGGCCTGCACGTTCCGCAGCTGCCGCCTCAACTCCTCGACGCACCGGGCGTCGGCCTTCGTGGGCTGCACCTTCGAGGGCAGCAACCTCTTCGACCCCACCTGGGACGGGTGCAAGCTCACCGGCTCGACCTTCTCGCGCTGCACCATGCGGCCGATGACGGTGCGCGGCGGGCAGTGGCTGGGGGTCAGCCTGCGCGGCGCCGACCTCTCCAAGCTCGATCTCAGCGGCATCGACCTGCGCGAGGCCGATCTGTCCCTGGCGCGCCTCACCGACACCGTGCTGCGCGACGCCCGGCTCGGCCTGGCCACGATGCGCCAGACCCACCTCGGCGGCACCGACCTCCGCGGCGCCGACCTGGACGGCGTCGACCTGTCCTCCGCCACGCTCAGCAGCACCCGGCTCGACCTGGCCGGCGCGGTCCTGCTGGCCGAGCTGCACGGGGCCGTGGTCGACCCCTGAGTGGCAACAGGTGGACCGCGCACCGCGCCGGCCCCGGTGATCGTCATACTGATCAGCGAACCCCGCCGTGCCACACGCAACACCTGGAGTGCCGATGACCACCTCGTTCGACCAGCTCGCCACCGCCATCCTCGAGGGCAAGCCCGCGACCGAGGACGACGCCCTGGCCGTGCTCCGCGCCCACGACGACGAGCTGCTCGACGTCGTCTCGGCCGCCGGCCGCCTGCGCCGCGAGCACTTCGGCAACACCGTCAAGGTCAACTACCTCGTCAACCTCAAGTCCGGGCTGTGCCCCGAGAACTGCAACTACTGCTCGCAGGCGCTCGGCTCGACGGCCGACATCCTCAAGTACAAGTGGCTCAACACCGACGAGGCGCTCGAGCAGGCCGCTGCCGGCCTGCGCGGTGGCGCGACGCGCGTGTGCATGGTCTCCAGCGGCCGCGGTCCGACCAACAAGGACGTCGACCGCGTCGCCGACATGGTGGGCAGCATCAAGGCCGAGAACCCCGGCGTCGAGATCTGCGCCTGCCTGGGACTCCTCAAGGACGGCCAGGCCGAGCGACTGCGTGACGCCGGCGTCGACGCCTACAACCACAACATCAACACCGCCGAGTCCCACCACGACAAGATCGTGCAGACCCACACCTACGCCGACCGCGTCGACACCGTGAGCAAGGCCAAGAGCGCGGGCCTGTCGCCGTGCAGCGGCCTGATCGCCGGTCTCGGCGAGACCGACGAGCAGCTCGTCGAGGCCCTCTTCGCGCTGCGCGAGATGGAGTCGGACTCGATCCCGGTCAACTTCCTGAGGCCCTTCGACGGCACCCCGTTCGAGAACACCTGGGAGCTCACCCCGGCCCGCTGCGTCAAGATCCTCGCGATGGCGCGCTTCGTGTGCCCCGACCGCGAGATCCGCATCGCCGGCGGCCGCGAGATGCACCTGCGCTCGCTGCAGGCGATGGCCCTGCACGTCGCGAACTCGATCTTCCTCGGCGACTACCTCACCTCCGAGGGCCAGGCCGCCGAGGCCGACCTCGAGCTGATCCGCGACAACGGCTTCGTCGTGCTCGGCTCCGAGGACGCCGCCGCGGGCGAGCCCACCGACGTCTCGCGCGACCCGGCGAAGCGACGTCGTGGCGCGGGCACCGCCGCAGTGCCCAACGCCTGATTCGCAGCGCCTCGTGACCCCGCCGAACGCTGCGCTCCTCGCCTTCGACCGCGAGCACGTCTGGCACCCCTACACCTCCATGACCGACCCGACCCCGGTCCGGATGGTCACCGGGGCGTCGGGCGTCAGGCTGAGGCTGGACGACGGCAGCGAGCTCATCGATGCGATGTCGTCGTGGTGGGCCGCCGTGCACGGCTACGGCCAGCCGTCGCTCGACGCCGCGGTGGCCTCGGTCGACTTCGCCCACGTGATGTTCGGCGGGCTGACCAACGCCCCGGCCGTGCGGCTGGCGCAGCGACTCGTCGAGATCACCCCGGACCCGCTCGAGCGGGTCTTCCTCGCCGACTCCGGATCGGTGTCGGTCGAGGTGGCGCTCAAGATGGCCCTGCAGTGGCAGCGCGGCGCCGGGCGACCGGGCCGCACCAAGATGCTCACCGTGCGCGGCGGCTACCACGGCGACACGTTCGGCGCGATGAGCGTGTGCGACCCGGTGGGTGGCATGCACTCGATGTTCACCGATGTCCTGATGAGTCAGCACTTCGCGCCGCGACCGCCCGCCCCCGGCTCCACCGGACCGTCAGGGGTCGACGCCTGGACCGCTGAGTTCCGGGACCTCGCCGCCGAGGTCGCCGACGAGGTGGCCGCGATCATCGTCGAGCCGCTCCTCCAGGGGGCCGGCGGCATGTGGGTCTACGACCCGCAGTGCCTGCGCGTCATGCGCGAGGTGGCCGACGAGCACGACTTCCTGCTGATCTTCGACGAGATCGCCACCGGCTTCGGTCGCACCGGCACCCTCTTCGCCGGCGAGGCCGGCGGCGTCGTCCCCGACCTCATGTGCCTGGGCAAGGCCCTGACCGGCGGCTACCTCTCGCTCGCCGCCGTGGTCTGCACCGACCGGGTCGCGCGGGGCATCTCGGGCTCGGAGTCGGGCGTGCTCATGCACGGTCCGACCTTCATGGGCAACGCCCTGGCGTGCACGGTCGCCCTGGCCAGCCTGGATCTGCTGATCAGCAACGACTGGTCCGCGCAGGTGGCCCGGGTCGGCGCTCGACTGGTGCACGGACTGACGCCGCTGCGCGACCTGCCGGGCGTCGTCGACGTCCGCACGATCGGCGC
>NZ_JAXMNS010000002.1:0-32318 GCF_034670285.1 Nocardioides sp.
TCACTGAGTGACACCGCGATGGCCCCCACCGAGAGATCTCGGTGGGGGCCTTTCGCTGTGTTTCTCATCGGCGCGCAGGCGCCTCAGGCCTCGACGACCACCGGGATGATCATGGGACGACGGCGATGGGTGTTGCTGACCCAGCGTCCGACCGTGCGCCGCACGGTCTGCTGCAGCTGGTAGGCGTCGGTGTTGCCGTCGGCGATCGCCTGGTCGAGGGCCTTGGTCACCATCGCCTTCACGTCGTCGAAGGACTCCCCCTCCAGCGCGTTGCCGCGGGCATGGATCTCGGGGCCGGCCGAGACCTTGCCGGTCACGGAGTCGACCACCACGATGATCGAGAGGAAGCCCTCCTCGCCGAGGATGCGGCGATCCTTGAGGTCGGACTCGGTGATGTCGCCGACCGAGGACCCGTCGACGAACACGTAGCCGCACTCGACCTTGCCGACGATCGAGGCCACGCCGTCGACGAGGTCGACGACGACGCCGTCCTCGGCCACGACGACGTTCTCGATGCCGACCTGGCGCGCGAGCGCGGCGTTGGCGAGCATGTGCCGGATCTCGCCGTGCACCGGGAGCACGTTGCGGGGCTTGACGATGTTGTAGCAGTAGAGCAGTTCGCCGGCACTGGCGTGGCCGCTGACGTGCACGTGGGCGTTGCCCTTGTGGACGACGTTCGCACCCCAGCGGGAGAGCCCGTTGATGACGCGGTAGACGGCGTTCTCGTTGCCGGGGATCAGGCTCGAGGCGAGCAGGACGGTGTCGCCCTCCTCGATGTGGACGAAGTGATGGTTGCGCTGGGCGATCCGGCTCAGGGCGGCCATCGGCTCGCCCTGCGACCCGGTGGAGACGAGCACCTGACGCTCGGGCGGCAGCGAGGCGAGCTCCTTGGCCTCCACCATCACCCCGGGCGGGACCGTGAGGTAGCCGAGGTCGCGGGCGATGGCCATGTTGCGCACCATCGAGCGGCCGACGTAGGCAACCTTGCGGTTGTGCTCCACTGCGGCGTCGAGCACCTGCTGGACGCGGTGGATGTGGGAGGCGAAGCAGGCCACGATGATGCGCTGCTTGGACTCGCGGAACACCTCGTTGATCACCGGGGTGATCGACTTCTCGGTGGGCGTGAAGCCCGGCGTCTCGGCGTTGGTGGAGTCGGTGAGGAAGAGGTCGACCCCCTCCTCGCCGAGCCGCGCGAAGGCGCGCAGGTCGGTGATCCGGCTGTCGAGCGGCAGCTGGTCCATCTTGAAGTCGCCGGTGTGCAGCACCAGCCCGGCGCCGGTGCGGATGGCGATGGCCAGCGCGTCGGGGATCGAGTGGTTGACCGCGACGAACTCGAGCTCGAAGGGCCCGAGGGTCAGCGTGTCGCCCTCCTTGACCTGGTGGTGGACCGTCTCGCGAAGCCGGTGCTCGCGGAGCTTGGCGTCGAGCAGGGCCAGCGTCAGCTGCGAACCCACCAGCGGGATGTCCTGACGCTCGCGCAGGAGGTACGGCGTCGCGCCGATGTGGTCCTCGTGCCCGTGGGTCAGCACCAGCGCCTCGACGTCGTCGAGACGATCGCGGATGGCGGCGAAGTCGGGCAGGATCAGGTCGACGCCGGGGTGGTGGTCCTCGGGGAACAGCACGCCGCAGTCGACGATCAGCAGCCGCCCGTCGTACTCGAAGACGGTCATGTTGCGACCGATCTCGCCGAGACCGCCGAGCGGGATGACCCGCAGTCCTCCCTCGGGCAGCTGCGGTGGTGCGGCGAGCTCGGGATGCGGGTGGCTCAAGATGAGCTCCTGTTCGAGGGGAGGGTCAGAGGAGTCCGGCTGCGGTGAGGCCGGTGCGCAGGGCGGCGACCTCGTCGTCGTCGAGCGGCACCAGCGGACCGCGCACGCGGCGGTTGTCGAGGACCCCCAGCAGCTCGAGAGCAGCCTTGGCCGTGGTCGCGCCGTAGTGGGTCACCCCCATCACCGCGTGGAACGCCGGGAGCAGGGTGGTGAACTCGGCGAGCGCAGCCGCGGGGTCGGTGGGGAACACGTCGATGATGCGGGTCAGCGTCTCGCCGGCGACGTGACCCACGACCGAGACCAGGCCCTCGGCGCCGTGGGCGAGGTAGCCCAGGAGCAGGGCATCGTCACCGGAGTAGACGGAGTAGCCGAGCTGGCGCAGCGCGACCGTGGCGGTCGGGTCGCCGGTGGCGTGCTTGACGCTCGTGAACGGCTCGCGCCCGGCGAGCTCCTCGTAGACGCTCAGCGGGATCGCCTGGCCGGTGCGGCCGGGCACGTCGTACAGCATCACCGGCAGGTCGGCAGCACGCGCGACCTCGGTGAAGTGGTGCAGCATGCCGGCCGGTCCGGGCTTGTTGTAGTAGGGCGTCACCAGCAGGACGGCGTCGACGCCGACCTTCTCGGCCTGACGGCTCAGCTCGGCGGAGTGCGCGGTGGAGTTGGTGCCGACCCCGGCGATGATCGTCGCCCGACCACCCACGGCGTCCTTGACCGCCCGCAGGATCTCGGCGTCCTCCTCGACCGACGTGGTCGGGCTCTCGCCGGTCGTGCCGCTGACCACGACCCCGTCGTTGCCGTGGTCGACCAGGTGGGCGGCGATGCGGGCCGTGCCGTCGAGGTCCACCGACCCGTCGGCGTGGAACGCCGTCGCCATCGCGGTCAGCACGCGACCGAAGGGTCGGGACGAGTCAGGACGCGCAGTCATGGGGCTCAGGCTATCGGTCCAGGTGCGGGAGCACGTCGGCCGCCACGAGGTCGAGATGGTCGAGGTCGGCGAGGTCGAGCACCTGCAGGTAGAGGCGCTGCGAGCCGAGGGCGGCGTAGCGCTTGGCCTTCGCCACGACCTCCTCCGGCGTGCCGGCCAGTCCGTTCTCGCGCAGCTCGTCCTTGTCGCGTCCGATCGCGGCTGCGCGGCGCTCGAGCTCGGCCTCGTCGCGGCCCACGCAGAGCACGAGGGCGTTGGAGTAGACGAGGTCGTCGGGGTCCCGCTCGATGGCCTCGCAAGCGGCGCGCACGCGGGCGAACTGCGCCTCGGTCGTCGCCTCGTCGACGAACGGCAGGTTGAACTCGTCGGCGTAGCGAGCCGTCAACGCCGGCGTCCGCTTCTTGCCCAGTCCTCCGATGAGCACGGGCGGCTTGGTCTGGGTCGGCTTCGGCAGCGCCGGGCTGTCGGTCACCGAGTAGTGGTGGCCCTCGTGGGAGAAGGAGCCTTCGGCCGCCCAGAGACCGGTGATGATCGCGAGGTTGTCCTCGAAGCGGTCGAAGCGCTCCCCCACGCTCGGGAACGGGATGCCGTACTTCGTGTGCTCGGCCTCGTACCAGCCGGCGCCGATGCCCAGCTCGACGCGGCCACCGCTCATCGCGTCGACGTTCGCGACGCTGATCGCCAGCGGACCGGGGTGACGGAACGTCGCGCTGGTCATCATGGTGCCGAGGCGGATCGTCGTGGTGTCGCGGGCGAGGCCGGCCAGGGTGATCCAGGCGTCGCTGGGTCCGGGCAGGCCGTCGGTGCCCATCGAGAGGTAGTGGTCGGAGCGGAAGAACGCCCCGAAACCGAGCTCCTCGGCCTTCAGCGCGACCTTCAGCAGGTCGTCGTAGGTGGCACCCTGCTGGGGTTCGGTGAAGATGCGCAGCTCCATGGAGTCCATGGGCTCAGCCTGTCACGCGGGGCCTCACCCCTGGGGCGTCACCCGGACCCAGCGGACGACGTCGAAGCCGTCGTCCGACTCGCGCGAAGCCTCGCGCCAGTCGGACATCGCCGCGGGGTCGATCGGGTAGACCGTGTCCCCCTCGGGCTCGAGGTGTACCTCGCTGAGGACCTGCTCGTCGAGGTGCGGCACCAACGCGTCGTAGACGACGGCGCCCCCCGCGACGTACAGGTCACCGTCCTGCCGGGCGGCCAGGGCAAGAGCGTCGTCGACGCTGTGGGCGACCAGGACGCCGTCGTCGGGGTTGCCGGTCGACCAGGCGGGGTCGCGCGTCAGCACGATCGTCGTACGCCCCGGCAGCGGCCGACCGATCGAGTCGTAGGTCGCGCGACCCATCAGCAGCGTGTGGCCGAGGGTCGTGCGCTTGAAGTGCGCGAAGTCGTCCGGCAGGTGCCACGGGATGGAACCGTCGGCCCCGATCACGCCGTTGCGGGCGACCGCGGCGATCGCGATGACCTTCATCGCATGCTCATACGGCGATGGGCGCCTTGATGCCCGGGTGCGGGTCGTAGCCGGTGACGGCGATGTGCTCGAGGTCGAAGGCGTCGAGGGCCATCACCGCGGGGTCGAGCTCGAGGGTCGGCAGCGGCCGGTGGTCACGCGTGAGCTGGAGGCGCGCCTGGTCGAGATGGTTGACGTAGAGGTGGGCGTCGCCGAGCGTGTGGACGAAGTCGCCCACGCGCAGCCCGGTGACCTGGGCGACCATGTGGGTGAGCAGGGCGTAGGAGGCGATGTTGAACGGCACGCCGAGGAACACGTCGGCCGAGCGCTGGTAGAGCTGGCACGACAACGCACCGTCGGCGACGTAGAACTGGAACATCGTGTGACAGGGGGCGAGCGCCATCGCGCCGATGTCGGCGACGTTCCACGCCGAGACGATGTGGCGTCGCGAGTCGGGGTCGGTGCGGATCTGCTCGACGACCTCCGCGATCTGGTCGACGTGGCGGCCGTCGGGAGTCGGCCAGGAACGCCACTGGTAGCCGTAGACCGGCCCGAGGTCGCCGTTGTCGTCGGCCCACTCGTCCCAGATCGAGACGCCGCGGTCCTGGAGCCACTTCACATTGGTGTCGCCACGCAGGAACCACAGCAGCTCGGCGAAGACCGAACGGGTGTGGACCTTCTTGGTCGTCACCAGCGGGAAGCCGGCCGAGAGGTCGAACCGCATCTGGTGGCCGAAGACCGAACGGGTGCCGGTGCCCGTGCGGTCGTCCTTCGCGGCACCGTCGTCGAGGATGCGCTGGAGGAGCTCGTGGTACTGCTGCACCCGGCGAGGCTATCCCAGCGCCACGTCGCCCACGACGGTCGTCAGCGTGTCGCCGCCGACCCAGACCGTGCCGCCCTCGACGTCGACGTGCACTCGCCCCTTCCGGCCGAGCGCGGCGCCCTGGGCGGCGACGTACGACGAGGGCAGGCGGGAGCCGACGAGCCAGGCGGCGATGCCGGCGTTCAGGCTGCCGGTGACCGGGTCCTCGGGCACGCCGATGCTCGGGCAGAAGGCGCGCACCTCCACCTCACCGTCCGGGCCGATGCCGACGACACCGATCATCAGGTCCCCGGCTGCAGCGGCGTCGAGGCGGCAGGCACGGACGGCGTCGGGGTCGCGCAGCAGCAGCCCCAGCCAGCCGGGGCCGTTGTCGATCCAGGCAGCCTCGACGACCTCGCCGGGCACGACCTCGAGAGCTCGCGCGGCGACCTCGAGGGTGGCGTCGTCCAGTGGACCGTCGTGCAGCAGCGGCGGGCCGGCAAACGCCAACCGCTCGCCACGCCGTACGACGACGTCGCCGGCGCCGCACTCCTGCACCACCTCCCCCTCGTTGCGGGGCACGCCGCCTGCCTCGAGCCAGGCGTGGGCCGAGCCGAGCGTGGGATGGCCCGCGAACGGCAGCTCGCCACCGGGAGTGAAGATCCGCAGCCGGTAGTCGGCCGTCGCCGATCGGGGCCGGAGCAGGAACGTCGTCTCCGACAGGTTGGTCCACCGCGCGAACGCTTCCATCTGCTCGTCGCTCAGGTCGTCGGCATCGTGGACCACTGCCACCGGGTTGCCGAGCAACGGCTGATCGCTGAAGACGTCGACCTGGCGAAAGGGCAGCATGGATGAACGGTAGTCCTGGCCGCCGGAGGCTGAGACCGACCGACGGTGGTTGAGGTGCGAGTGAAGCGAGCCTCGAAACCCCTCACGCCACCTCCGGAGGCTGAGCAGGGCGAGGTACGAGCCCGTCGACGAAGCCCCGGAACCGACCCACCATCTTATCCACAGATCGCTCGAACACACTGTCTAATGTCGGCTGTCGCAGGTAGAATCGGGGCGTGTCCAAGACCACCACTCCGACCGCCCTGGATGCGGTTCGTGAGGCCCGAGCCACGGTCGCTGCGGCCGAGGTCGAGGCCTTGCGGCGGGTGGTCGAGTGGGCGGTCGAGTTCCGCGTGGACAACTCGGTCGTCGATGACACCACCTTCGGTGCCGGTGGCGTGATCCTCGGCGGGGTCGGGTGCCCACTGGTCGATGAGTTCGCCGCCTACGATCTCGCCGCCGTGCTCGGGATGAGCAGCGACAGCGGGTGCACCTACATAGCCAAGACGCTCGAGCTCCGCTACCGACTGCGCCGCATCTGGGAACAAGTCGTGGCCCTCAAGGTGCCGGTGTGGAAAGCCTTCGTCGTCTGCGAACGCACCCTCAACCTCAGCTACGACGCCGCCCGCTACGTCGACCAGATGCTGGCCCCGACCCTGCGGTCGTGTTCGTTCGCGCAGATCGAGCGCACCGTTGCCCACGCCATCGACCTGTTCGACCCCGACGAAGCCGAGCGTCGTCGGCTGAAGGCCGCCGACGACCGTGACTTCCAGATCCACCTCGGCCAACGCAACCACCCCACCGACGGCACCGTCGACGTCACCGGCACCCTCTCGACCGAGGATGCGTTGGACCTGGAGGCCGCGGTCAAGCAAGGCGCCAAGACTCTCGGCGACCTCGGCTGCGAGGAATCCCTCGGCGCCCGGCGCTCAATGGCCGTGGGCGAGATGGCGCGCCAGCAACTCGCGCTGAATCTAGGAGCGGGTGGCGACACCGGTGGACGCGGAGTGGTGATCTACGCCCACATCGACGCCGACAGCCCGCACGTGTCTCTAGGCAACGTCGGCGGCGGAGACGTCCTGATCGATCAGCTCAAGGACTGGTGCCGGACCGCCGGCACCACGGTGACCATCAAGCCCGTCATCGACCTCAACGAAGACCTCTCCACGAAGGCCTACGTGCCGACCGCGAAGCTAGTTCAGCAGGTGCGCCTGCGCGACCAGTGCTGCGTCTTCCCCAACTGCACCGCAGGGCCGAGCAGTGCGACCTCGACCACCGCGTGCCCTTCAACAAGAACAACCCTGATGCCGGTGGGAAAACCACCACCTCGAACCTCTCACTCCTGTGCCGGAAGCACCACCGGGCCAAGACCTTCAGCGCCTGGACCTACGACTCACCCCAACCCGGGGTCTACGACTGGACCAGCCCCTCCGGCCACCACTTCCGCGTCACCCGCGGACGACGCCACGGCCGGATGCCGGTCACCACCCCGCTCGACGACCCACCCGAGCCCTGAACACCCCGCCCCCACACCCCGCCGACCCCGGCGGGGCCACAGGCACGTCACCGGGTTTCGAAGCTCGTCGCTGGCGCTCCTCGCACCTCAACCAGCGTCAGCCCCGGCCTGTCGAGACGCGTCCTCCACCCTCACCGGGCGTAGGTGCTTGACGAGGAAGAGCTCGTCGCGGCCGTCGCGCACGTGCTCGCGGTCGCCGGTCGGCAGGTAGCCCGCTCGCGCGTATGCACCTCGGCCACGAGGGTTGTCCTCCATCACCCCGAGCAGGATCTCCCGCGCGCCGGCTTCCAGCGCCACGGACTCACAGGCCGCGAGCAGCGCCTCGACCAGACCCGTGCCTCGAGCGCTCGGAGCGAGCCACATCCCCATCACGAACCAGCCGACATCCAGCTCGTAGGCGCCGGCCAGGCCGACATCGACACCATCACGTACGGCGATGAAGGTCGCCGGCCGAGCAGCCCGGCGGCGCCACTCGGCTTCGTCGAACGCCTCTTCGCGCGCAAGGGCCGAGCCGAACATCTCCGGCGACTCGGCCAACGCCGCCAGCCGCACAGCGCGAAGCCGCGACCACTCGTCGGGCTCGACCCGCCCCACCGCGTCCAACAGGTCAGGGGTGCAGCGACATCGGTCCGTAGACCTGACGATCGTGCTCGAACAGCGTCACTGCGTCGACGCCCTCGGCCGCGAGGTCGGCCCAGATCTCGCCGACCCACGACTCCGCGTCGGCCTGGTTGGCGAAGCGCTGCTCGGCGAGGTCGCCGGAGACGGCGACCTCCTCACCCGCGGCATTCTCGAGCCGCCAGACCCACGGACGCTCCGCAGCCGTCGGACGTCGGAAGGTCGGCGGCTGGTCGGGCACGCTCGGCGGGGTCGTCACGACTCACGCACCGAGGTGTCGACGAACGGCAGCTTCACCTGGGCGAACGACTCGACGCGACCGCGGATGTCGACGCCGAGCTCGGCGTCCGGGTTGACGTTCGACGAGACCAGCGCGAGCGCGATGCCCTGCTTGAGGGTCGGCGAGAAGGTGCCCGAGGTGACCTCGCCGACGCGGACGTCGGGCGTCAGGCTCACCCCCATGTGCGGCCGAGGGATCCCGCGACCCGTGGCCTTGAGCGCCACGAGGCGGCGACGCGCGCCCTGCTCCTTCTCGGCCATCAGCTTCGTGCGACCCCAGAAGGCGTCCTTCTTCCACCCCACCGCCCAGCCGAGGCGCGCCTCGATCGGGGTGACGTCGAGTGAGATGTCCTGACCGTGGAGCGGGTAGCCCATCTCGGTGCGCAGCGTGTCACGCGCGCCGAGCCCGCACGCCGCGATGCCGAACGGCTCGCCGGCCGCCATCAGCGCGTCCCACAACGCCGGAGCCGCCTCGTTCTCGACGATCAGCTCGTAGCCACGCTCGCCCGTGTAGCCGGTGCGGCACACCACGACGCCGACCCCGTCGACAGCGTCGAAGCCGCTCTCGACAAAGCTCATGTAGTCGTGACCGGCCGGCAGCCCGACAGCGGCCAGCACCTCGTCGGACGAGGTGCCCTGAAGTGCCAGCACGGCGTAGTCGCGGTGCTGGTCGGTGACCTTGACGCCCTCGGGCGCACCAGCGACGAGGCGACGTACGACCTCGGCGGTGTTGGCTGCGTTGGGCACCAGGAGCACCTGGTCGTCGTCCTGGAAGTAGGCGATCAGGTCGTCGACGATGCCGCCGGTCTCGTCGTCGCAGCACAGCGTGTACTGCGCCTGGCCGGGACCGATCTTGCCCAGGTCGTTGCTCAGCGTGGCGTTGACGTAGGCCGCCGCACCGGGACCACTGACCGTGGCCTTGCCGAGGTGGCTGACGTCGAAGAGGCCGACTGCGGAGCGCACCGCGGTGTGCTCCTTGACCACTCCCCCACGCTCGCCGGTGTACTCCAGCGGCATCGTCCAGCCGCCGAACTCGGCGAACTTGGCCCCCAGGGCCTCGTGGCGCTCGTGCAACGGCGAGCGCAGCAGCGCGTGCTCAGAAGACATGGCCGGAAACCTACCGCAGACAGGTCACCCCACCGCCGAGGTGCGGCCCCGCACGGCTGGCCTATCCTGCCTCGGTGACGACCTACTCTCTGCGCAGCGCCAGTCCCGCCAAGTCCCGTGCCGATGCCGTCGTGGTCGGGGTGGTGAGTGGATCCTCGGGCCCCGCGATCGCGGCGGGCGGTGAGGACGTTGCCAAGGCCTACGGCCGCAAGCTCGCGCCGTTGCTCTCGGCTCTCGGTGTCACCGGCAAGGCCGGCGAGGTCGTGAAGATCCCGACCGGCGGCACCATCAGCTCCTCGCTGCTGGTCCTCGTCGGTCTCGGTGACGAGCCCACCGAGCAGGCCGTACGCCGTGGGGCGGGCGCCGCCGCGCGCGCCGTCACCAACGCCGCCTCGATCGCCGTCGCCCTCCCGGCCGACTCCCCCGGTCTGGTCCGCGCCGCCACCGAGGGATTCGTCCTCGGCGCCTACACCTTCACGACCTACAAGTCCTCCGGCGCGACCAAGACCACGAACGAAGTCATCTTCCTCAGCGCCGACGCGCGCAAGAAGGACACGGTCAGCGCCTTCGAGGAAGCCCAGATCATCGCCGACGCCGTCGCGCGTGCCCGCGACCACGTCAACACCGCCCCCAACGACCTCCGCCCGACCACGTTCGCCGACGACATCGCGGCCACCGTCAAGGCCCGCGGTCGCGGGGGCAAGGTCACCATCGAGGTGCTCGACGAGACCAAGCTCGCCGAGCTCGGCTGCGGCGGCCTGCTCGGTGTGGGCTCCGCCTCCGACGCGCCGCCGCGCCTGGTGACGCTGACCTACTCCCCCAAGGGCGCCACGCGTCACCTCGCACTCGTCGGCAAGGGCATCACCTTCGACTCCGGCGGCCTGAGCATCAAGCCGGCGCAGGGCATGGGCGAGATGAAGTCCGACATGGCCGGCGCCGCGGCGGTCGTCAACGCGACCTTCGCGATCGCCGACCTCGGCCTCCCGGTCAAGGTCACGACCTACGCCGCCCTCGCCGAGAACATGCTCGGTGGCTCCGCGATGCGTCCCGGCGACGTGATCACGATCCGCGGCGGCACCACCGTGGAGGTCCTCAACACCGACGCCGAGGGTCGCCTCGTCATGGCCGACGCCCTCGTCATGGCCAGCGAGCAGGAGCCCGACGCCATCCTCGACGTCGCCACGCTCACCGGCGCGATGGTCGTCGCCCTGGGCGACAAGGTCTCCGGCGTCATGGGCAGCGACGACGTCGTCGCCGACGTGCTCGCCGCGTCGAAGGCCGGCGGCGAGGACTTCTGGCCGATGCCGATCCCCGAGCAGATGACCGAGCGCATCCGCACCACCAAGATCGCCGACCTGTCGCAGGTCGACTGGATCCGCTGGGGCGGCGGGCTCTTCGCTGCCGCCTTCCTGCGCGAGTTCACCGCCGGGCTGCCGTGGGCCCACCTCGACATCGCCGGCCCGTCGTTCAACTCCGGCGGCCCCGCGGGTCACGTCAGCAGCGGCGGCACCGGCGTCGCCGTGGCGACGCTCGTCGAGTTCGCTCGCGCCTTCGCCGACGAGAAGTAGGACGCCACGTAGGACCCCACACAGGGCGGGGCACGAACCAGCAGCACTCACGCGCCGCCAGGAGGGACCTACTGCAGGCCCTGCTGGCGGCGCTGCTGCTTCACGCGGGAGTTGTAGTCGCGCATCCGCTGCGGGATGCCGACCAGGCCTGCGTCGTACGACGGCACCCGGTGCTTGTTGCAGAAGTCGTGGGCCCAGTTGATGGAGGGCACCCGGCGACGGGTCCACTCCCCGTCGAACGCCACGAGGAGCAGGGTCACCTCGCTGACGGCGGTGCGGGGCTCGACGAACCCCTCGACGCCGCGCTTGGCCTCGACGAACTCACGCAGGTGCTGCTCGTCGACCTTGTCCGAGGCACGCACCGTCGTCGAACCGGTGCGGTGGCCGTCGCGGGCAGGGCCGCTCATCTTGGTGCGTGAGCCGCGGCGGAAGCGGTCGAGGAAACCCATGGCCCCTAGTCTGCCCCGTGCCTGTGCGCGGTGACGTCACAACCCCCGGTGACCGGTTGCGCGGTTAGTGCAAAGATGGGCCGTCCACTCACGGAAGGACCACTGTGGCCGACACCGATTTCGACGTACTCATCCTCGGTGCGGGCTCGGGAGGCTATGCCTGCGCCCTGCGCGCGGCGCAGCTCGGGCTCAGCGTCGGACTGGTTGAGAAGGGCAAGCTCGGGGGCACCTGCCTGCACGTCGGGTGCATCCCCACCAAGGCCCTCCTGCACGCCGCGGAGGTCGCCGACAGCGCCCGCGAGTCCGAGCAGTTCGGCGTGCGCGCCACGCTCGACGGCATCGACATGCCCGGCGTCAACAGCTACAAGGACGGCGTCGTCTCCCGACTCCACAAAGGTCTGACCGGCCTCATCAAGGGTCGCGGCATCACCGTGATCGAGGGCGCCGGACGCGTCACCGGCCAGCGTGAGGTGACGGTGGGCGACACCGCCTACTCCGGCAAGCACCTGGTGCTGGCGACGGGCTCCTACGCCAAGTCGCTGCCCGGCCTCGACGTCGACGGCGAGCGGGTCATCACCTCCGAGCACGCCCTGCGCCTCGAGCACGTGCCGGCCTCGGTGATCGTGCTCGGCGGCGGCGTGATCGGCTGCGAGTTCGCGAGCGTGTGGCGCAGCTTCGGCGCCGACGTGACGATCGTCGAGGCGCTGCCGCGCCTGGTGGCCGCCGAGGACGCAGACTCCTCCAAGGCCCTCGAACGCGCCTTCCGCAAGCGCAAGATCGCCTTCCGCACCGCCAGCCCCTTCAAGTCGGTCGCGACCACCGACACCGGCGTGGCCGTGACCCTGGAGTCCGGCGACGCCCTCGAGGCCGAGCTGCTGCTCGTTGCCGTGGGCCGCGGGCCGATGACCGCCGAGCTCGGCTTCGAGGAGATCGGCGTGACGATGGAGCGTGGCTTCGTCACCACCGACGAGCGCTGCCGCACCGGCGTCGAGGGCGTGTACGCCGTCGGCGACATCGTGCCGGGTCTCCAGCTGGCCCACCGTGGCTTCGCGCAGGGCATCTTCGTCGCCGAGCACATCGCCGGCCTCGACCCGCAGCCGATCGACGAGACCGGCATCCCTCGCGTCACCTACTCCCAGCCCGAGATCGCCTCGGTGGGTCTCGACGAGGCCGCCGCCACCGAGCAGTTCGGTGCCGACGGCATCGAGACGCTCACCTACGACCTCGGTGGCAACGGCAAGAGCCAGATCCTCAAGACGCAGGGCTTCGTCAAGCTGATCCGCCGCACCGACGGTCCCGTCATCGGGGTGCACCTCGTCGGTGACCGTGTCGGCGAGCTCATCGGCGAAGCCCAGCTGATCTACAACTGGGAGGCGCATGCCGAGGACGTCGCACCTCTCGTGCACGCCCACCCCACCCAGAACGAAGCGATGGGCGAGGCTCACCTCGCGCTCGCCGGAAAAGCGCTTCACGCGCACTCCTGACAGAATCACTGCAGCCTCCACCCGGCCAGACTCGAGACGAAGGAACCACCAGACCCATGGCAGAAGAAGTCACCCTCCCGGCGCTCGGAGAATCAGTCACCGAGGGCACCGTCACGCGCTGGCTCAAGCAGGTCGGTGACACCGTCGCGGTCGACGAGCCCTTGCTCGAGGTCTCCACCGACAAGGTCGACACCGAGATCCCCTCGCCCGTGGCCGGCACGTTGATCGAGATCAAGGCCGAGGAGGACGACACCGTCGAGGTGGGCGCCGTCCTGGCCATCATCGGAGCCGAGGGCGAGTCGTCCTCCGACGCCGACGACACCGCCGAGCCCGAGGCCGAGCCGAAGGACGAGGACGAGGCCGAGAAGAAGGCCGAGCAGGAGGAGGAGATCGCCGACGAGACCGGCGAGCTGCCCCCCGGCGACGAGACCCCCGAGTCCGAGAAGCCCGAAGAGTCCGACGAGCCCGAGAAGTCCGAGAAGCCCGCTGCCTCGTCCGGCGACAACAAGGGCGGCGGTGGCGGCGGTACGTCGGTCACCCTGCCCGCGCTGGGCGAGTCGGTCACCGAGGGCACCGTCACCCGCTGGCTGAAGTCGGTCGGCGACGAGGTCGCGGTCGACGAGCCGCTGCTCGAGGTCTCCACCGACAAGGTCGACACCGAGATCCCCTCGCCCGTCGCCGGCACGTTGCTGGAGATCAAGGCCGAGGAGGACGAGACCGTCGAGGTCGGCGCCGAGCTGGCCGTCATCGGCGACGGTTCGGCCGCTCCCTCCGAGCCCGAGCCGGAGCCGGAGCCCGAGCCGGAGCCCGAGCCCGAGCCGGAGCCGGAGCCCGAGCCCGAGCCCGCCAAGGCGGAGAAGGCCGAGGAGCCGCAGAAGACACACGAGGAGCCGCCTCAGGAGAAGCCCGCCGAGCAGTCGTCGGGGTCGCCGAAGCCGTCGTCGGACGGCGGCGGCTACGTCACGCCGCTGGTGCGCAAGCTGGCCTCGCAGAAGAACGTCGACCTGTCCTCGGTGTCGGGCACCGGTGTCGGTGGCCGCATCCGCAAGCAGGACGTCCTCGACGCGGCGAAGGCCAAGGAGTCGGCGCCGGCCCCGGCGGCCGCTGCTGCTCCGGCGTCGTCGGGCAGCAAGGCAAGCGCGTCGAGCGTGACGCCGTCCCCGCTGCGCGGCACCACGGAGAAGATGAGCCGTCTGCGCAAGATCATTGCCGAGCGGATGGTCGACTCGCTGCAGACCAGCGCGCAGCTCACCCAGGTCGTCGAGGTCGACGTCACCAACGTCGCTCGACTGCGCGACGCCACGAAGGCCGACTTCCTGGCCCGTGAGGGCGTCAAGCTGTCCTACCTGCCGTTCTTCGCCAAGGCTGCGGTCGACGCGCTCAAGCAGCACCCCAAGCTCAACGCGACGATCGACACCGAGGCCGGTGAGATCACCTACTACGACGTCGAGAACCTCGCCTTCGCGGTCGACACCGAGAAGGGCCTCATCACTCCGGTCGTCAAGGACGCCGGCGACCTGTCGATCGCCGGGTTGTCCAAGAAGATCGCCGACGTCGCCGAGCGCACCCGCACCAACAAGATCGGGCCGGACGAGCTCGGTGGCGGAACGTTCACGATCACCAACCTGGGCAGCGTCGGGGCCCTGTTCGACACCCCGATCGTCAACAAGCCGCAGGTCGCGATCCTCGGACCGGGCGCGGTCGTCAAGCGTGCCGTGGTCATCGACGACCCCAACTTGGGCGAGACGATCGCGGTGCGTCACATGGTCTTCCTCGCACTGAGCTATGACCACCGCCTGGTCGACGGCGCGGACGCCGGCCGGTTCCTGCAGGACATCAAGAAGCGTCTCGAAGCCGGCAGCTTCGAGGTGTGACCAGCTCCGCGCGACGCCGAGGCCTTCAGGGCCTCGGCGTCGTGGTCGGACTGGTGGTGGCGTCCCTCGTCGTCACCGACAACCTCCGCGCCGAGGTCTGTCCCCAGCCGGCCCAGGACCACCTCCCTGCCGCGAGCACACCGCAGCGCAGAGCCCCGATCGGCCTGAGCCCCGGTTTCAGCGTGCTCACGGACTCCGAGGCGCAGCTCGCTGACGACCTGGACGATCTCGTGGAGCTCGGGATCACCCGGATCCGGGTCGACCTCTCCTGGGCGACCCTGCAGCCCGACCCCGACCGGTTCAGCTGGTCGAGCGCCGACCGGGTGCTCGACGCGGCCTCTGCACGCGGACTCCACGTGCTGGGCGTCGTGGGATTCCTGCCCGAGTGGCAGCAGGAGGACGACGCCGACGGCGAACGGGTGCCTCCCGATCCCGAGAACTTCGCCACGTTCGTCTCCGCCGCAGTCGAGCGCTATGCCGGGCAGGTCGGCGCGTGGGAGATCTGGAACGAGCCGAACACGCGGTCGTTCTGGGGCGCGAACCCCGATCCCGAGGACTACGCCGCGCTGGTGGCGGCCGCGACTCCCGTGATCCGGGCCGGCGACCCCGGCGCCCCCGTAGTGATCGGCTCGATCGCCCCCGCCGACGACGGCGTCAGCGAGCTCTCCCCCGCGACGTTCACGCGAGGCATCTACCAGCACCTCGACCCGGCGCTCTTCGACGCCCTGTCGGTGCACCCCTACTCCTACCCGGCCCAGGCCACCGGCAAGCAGCAGTGGAACACCTACTTCCGGCTCAAGCGGGTTCACCGCATCATGAAGGCTCGCGGCGACGGCGACAAGCAGATCTGGCTGACCGAGTACGGCGCCCCGACCGGCGCCTCCGAGGTCGCGCTCAGCGAACCCGCCCAAGCCACGATGATCCTGACCGGCATCGCCGAGGCCCGCCGCCGCTCCTACACCGGTCCGATCTACCTCTACTCGCTGCGTGACGCGGGCGACGACGCTGCCGACCCGGAGGACAACTTCGGACTCCTGCGGCGCGACGGCACGCCCAAGGTCGCCTACGCCGTCGTCAGCGACGCCACCGGCCCGCCCCGCGACTGCTCCTGAGCCGACCGCGCGCCTCCCCAAGGGTGGTGATCGCGGCCGCGCCGGTCTGCGAGGCTGGAGCCATGTCTCTCTCCGTAGTCCTGGCCGGTGCCTCCGGCTTCCTCGGCACCCACCTCTCCCGCGCCCTGACCGAGCGTGGTCACGACGTCACGGCGCTCGTACGGCGTGCCTCCGACGGCCCCGGCGAGGCCTCGTGGGACCCGTACGCCGCGGAGGTGCCGCAGGCGCTCATCGACAGCGCGGACGTCGTCATCAACCTGGCGGGCTCCCCCACCCTGGGCAACCCGCACTCGAAGAAGTGGGCGCGCGAGCTGCGCGAGAGCCGGGTGACGACCACGCGGGTGCTGGCCGAGGCGATCGCGGCGGCGCCCACCCCGCCGGCGTTCCTGGCGGGCAACGGCATCGCCTACTACGGCGATCACGGTGATGCGGTGCTCACCGAGGCCTCCGACAGCAGAGGGCATGCCCTGCTGACGGACGTGACCCGCGAGTGGCAGGCGGCGACGCTTCCTGCCGCTGAGGCCGGCTCCCGGGTCTGCGTGCTGCGCACCTCGCCGGTGATGGACCGTCGTTCGGCCCCGCTCAAGCAGCAGCGGCTGCAGTTCAAGGCCGGTCTCGGTGGACGGATGGGCGACGGGTCGCAGTACATGCCGATGTCGTCGCTGCGTGACTGGATCGGCTCGGTGGCGCACCTCGCCGAGCACCCGACCGCGTCGGGTCCCTTCAACATCTGCCTGCCCGAGGCGCCGACCAACCGGGAGTTCACCCGTGCCCTGGCCGCTGCCCTGGGGCGCAAGGCGTTCTTCCCGGTGCCCGCGTCGGTCCTCAAGGTCGCAGCGGGTGAGATGGCCCCCGAGCTGCTCGGCTCGGTCAACGCCCGTCCCGCGGCCCTGATCGCTTCGGGCTACACCTTCCTCGACGAGGACGTCGAGGCCCTGCTCACCACGGCGCTCACCGGCTGAGGCGCAGCAGCCGGTCGTCGTCGGCCGCGGGGTCTCCGCGGCCGTCGGTGTTGGACGTCGCCAGGAGGAGCGCGTCGCCCCCGGTCGCCACGACGACGTTGCGCAGGCGACCGTGCTCACCGGCCAGGTGTGCCACCGGCTCGCTCACGGAAGCTGGGGCTGAGGCGTCGGCGAGCGGGATCTCCCACAACGTCTGGCCGCGCAACGACGCCATCCACAGCGAACCCTCCCAGTAGGTGAGCCCGGACGGGGAGGCGTCCTCGGTGCGCCACACGGCGACCGGGTCGTCGTACTGCTCGGCGCCGCCGGTGCCCTCGACCTCGGGCCAGCCGTAGTTGGCACCGTTGCGGACGAGGTTGACCTCGTCCCAGGCGTCCTGGCCGAACTCCGAGGCCCACAGCCGACCCTCGTCGTCGAAGGCCAGCCCCTCGACGTTGCGGTGGCCATAGCTGTAGACGCCCGACTCCAGCACGTTGTCGGTGGCCGCCGAGCCGTCGAGGGCGAACCGCAGCACCTTGCCCGACCACGAGTCGAGGTCCTGGGCGCTGCTCGGGTCTCCGTTGTCGCCGGTCGCGACGTAGAGCAGACCGTCGGGCCCGATCGCGAGCGCGCCGCCCTGGTGGAAGGTCTCGCCTCCGGGGATGCCCTCCACGACCACGCTCGGGTCTCCGAGATCGGCGCCGTCCCAGGGCATCTTCACGACCCTGCTGTCGTCGTCGGTCGTGTAGTAGACGTAGAGCATCGACTCGTCGTCGGTGACCGCGAGCCCGAGCAGTCCCGACTCGCCCTCGGCCCGTACGTCGAGCGAGGCCACCTCGACCGGCGTCGAGGCGTCGGGCGCCAGCAGCGAGATGGTGCCGGTGTTGCGCGAGCCGATCAGCAGCGACCCGTCGTCGAGGGGCACCAGGCCCCACGGGGAGTCCAGGTCGGTCACGAGGTCTGCCGCGGCCAGGGCATCGTCGTCGGAGGCGACCGTGCTCGCGGATGCGGTGCGGGTGGCCTCGCTCGGCTCGTTGCCCGGGTCGTCGCCGCAGCCGGTGAGCACGAGGGCGAGCATCAGGACAGGCACGGCGGCTGCCGTCGAGGTCGAGCGCACTCGGGGGCGTGTCATGGCTCCAGCGTTCCAGGCGCGGGCAAGCCACCCCCGGGGCTCGCCAGCACCGACGCGACCTTCCAGCGCGCCCTGACCCCAGGCCCGCGGCGCAGCTCGATGCGTCGCGACGTCGCCCGGTCGATCGGCAGCGCGATCGCCGCTCCTCCTACGACGGCCTCGACCACCCCGAGCCGATCACTCACCTCGACCACCAGGCGCCGGTCGGTCGCCTCGACCACGCGCAGGGCGAGCACCTGGGGCTGGAGCCGGGTGACCCGGACGCCGCGGGCCTTCCACCGACGCAGCAGCGTCACATCCCGCCGGCCGGCCTCGGCTCGAGGCAGGTAGAGCTCGGCCAGGGCAGCGGCGTCCTCCGCCGCCCAGGCAGCCGCTCGACGACGGTCCCACGCCCGCAGCACCTCGCGTGCCGGCCCGCGAGCCGGCGCCGCGACCGGATCCGGAGCGGGCGCCGACGACACGGCCGGCGGCTCAGCGCGCAGCACCACCACGATCGACACCGCCGCTGCCCCGAGCGCCAGCGCGACCAGCACCACGAGCGCCACCAGCACCTCGGGGCGCCAGGACGGAGAGGTCATGGCACAGGACTACCCCAGATCGTCGTCGCACGTCGGCGCTCCTCCACAGGCCCGTGCGACCCTGGTGCGGTGCTGAGCCGCCGTCGAGTCCTGAGGGTGGGTGGGGCCGGCATCGCCGGACTCGGCCTCGCGGTGGCGGGAGGATGCTCCCTCGAGCGCCGTCTCGACGACGGCGAGAGCGCCGCCGGCGCTCCGACCACCGCCGGGCCGGTCGTCCAGGACACCTTCGTCTCCGCCGCACGGGGTGGGGTCTCGACCCGCTGGTCGCTGATCCGACCACCGGGCGTCGACGGTCCACTCCCCCTCGTCCTGGCCCTGCACGGGCACGGCGGCTCGACCGCCGGACTCCTCAGCGAGACCTGGGACCTGCCGGGCGCGCTGGCGCGGGCGGTGGTGGACGACGGCGTCGCCCCCTTCGCCCTGGCGACCGTGAGTGGCGGAACGTCCTTCTGGCACCCCCGGCCCTGGGGCGAGGACGCCGGCGCGATGGTGCTCGACGAGCTCCTCCCGCTTCTCCGGGCGCGCTCGGACGTGGCACCCGGTCCGATCGGGATGCTCGGCTGGTCGATGGGCGGGTACGGCGTCCTCCGGCTCGCGGGCCTCCTCGGGCAGCAGGCGGTGGCGGCCGTCGTCGCCAGCAGCCCCGGCCTCTACACGCGCGCCAGGAGCGCGCATCCCGACGGCTTCGTCGACGCCGCGGAGTACCGCCGGTTCTCGGTGATGGACGCCCAGAGTGACTTGGAGGGCATCCCGGTGCGCATCGACATCGGCACCTCCGACCCGTTCTTCGATGCCACTCGCGTCTACGTCGACGGCTTCCCCGCCGGCGCTGACGTGACGGCGGAGTACGGCGACGGCGGCCACGAGATCTTCTTCACCCAGCGCGTGCTGCCTGCCCAGCTCGCCTTCCTGGGGGCGCGGGTCGGCCGCACCGGCTCGGGCTGACTCGGGCTGACGCGGGAGTAGGCTCGTCGGGTGAGTCACACCCCGTCGCACCAGTCGCACCCCCCGCTCCCCAGCCCGGCCGCCGGTCTCGAGGTCGAGGTCGCCGGCCTGGGAGCCGAGGCCGTCGACTACCTCGCCGCCTGGGAGCTCCAGCGCGAAGTGCACGCAGAGGTCGTGGCGGGCACCCGTCCCCCGACTGTCCTCATGCTCGAGCACCCGCCGGTCTACACGGCCGGCAAGCGCACCGACCCCCACGAGCGCCCCGCCGACCCGGGCGGTGCCGCGGTGATCGACGTCGACCGTGGCGGCAAGATCACCTTCCACGGTCCCGGTCAGCTGGTCGGCTACCCGATCGTGCGGCTGCCCGACCACGTGAAGGTCGTCGACTACGTGCGCCGCGTCGAGGAGGCCCTGATCCAGGCCTGCGCCGAGCTGGGCGTCACCACCGCCCGCGTGCCCGGCCGCAGCGGCGTGTGGCTGCAGGCCGACGACCGCGGCCCCGAGCGCAAGATCGCCGCGATCGGCATCCGCGTGAGCCGCGGGGTCACGATGCACGGGTTCTCGCTCAACTGCGACGTCGACCTCGGCTGGTACGACCGGTTCGTGCCCTGCGGCATCGCCGACGCCGGGGTCACCACCCTCACCAACGAGCTCGGACGACGGGTCGGCGTGACCGACGTCCTCCCCGTCGTGGAGCGCCACCTGCGGCACTATCTGGCGTGGACGTCGTACACCCCGACGCCCGACTACGAAGCCCGACCCGAGCCCGGGCGTGTCCCTCCGATCGAGCTCGTCAGGCCGTGATCTACTCCCGCCCGTGAATGATCTCTCGGACAACACCTCGAGCGGGCTGGTCATCGAGACCACCGGGCTCCGCAAGGAGTTCCGCACCTGACGCGGGCTGCGCGTCGCCGTCGAAGGCCTCGACCTCGCGGTCCCCGCGGGCGGGGTGCACGGCTTCCTGGGGCCCAACGGCTCCGGCAAGACGACGACCATCCGGATGCTGCTCGGCCTGGCCCGCGCCACCGAGGGCCGGATGGCGCTGTTCGGCCAGGAGGTGCCCCACCACCTGCCCGCCGTCATCAACCGGGTGGGCGCCGTGGTGGAGATGCCGAAGTTCTCCCCCACCATCAGCGCGCGCCGCAACCTGCTGCTGCTCGCCGGGGCGATCGGTGCGCCGACGAGTGCCGTCGACCGGGCCCTGGAGACCGTCGGACTCGACGGCCGCGACGGCGACCGGTTCAAGTCGTTCTCGCTCGGCATGAAGCAGCGCCTGGCGATCGCCGCCACCCTGATCAAGGACCCCGAGCTCCTGATCCTCGACGAGCCCACCAACGGCCTCGACCCGGCCGGCATCCGCGAGATCCGCGACACCATCCGCGACCTCGGGGCGCGCGGGGTGACCGTGCTGATCAGCTCGCACATCCTCGCCGAGGTGCAGCAGGTGTGCACCTCGGCCACCATCATCGGCAACGGTCGTCTGCTCGCCTCCGGGGCGGTCGCCGACCTCCTCGACGGCGGCACCGAGGCGTACGCCGTCACGGTGCCCGACATCGCCGCGGCGACGACGGCGCTCCAAGCAGCCGGGCTCCCCGTGACCGCGAGCACCGACGGTGCCCTGCACGTGGAGAGCGACGACCCGGGTCGCGTCACCCGAGTGCTCGCCGAGCACGACCTGTGGCTGACGTCGCTGGTCCCGCTGCGTCGCGACCTCGAGTCGGTCTTCCTCGAGCTCACCGCCGACGAGACCCTCGGCCACCACGAGTCGACCGACCTCGAGGACGGTGTCGCATGACCGGCACGGCCCGCCTGCTGAAGGTCGAGCTGAGCCGACTCCGCGCCCGTCGCGCGGTCCTGCTCCTGCTCGCCGCCGCAATCGTCGTGCCCGCGATCATCGCGATCTCCACCGTGCTGTCCACCCGGCCGCCGTCCGGTGCCGAGCTCGCCTCCGTGCAGGCCCAGGTCGAGGCGGAGACGGCGTTGCCGCGCACGCAGCGCACGCTCGAGAAGTGCCTCGAGAACCCCACCCGCTACGGCGTCGACGCGTCGGGGACCGACGTCCAGCAGGCGTGCGAGGACAGCGTGCTGCCCCAGCCGGAGTGGTTCTACTACTACGAGCCGCTCGACCTCGACCGGGAGCGCACCTTCGGCTCCGGCACCGTCGTCGTGGCGGTGCTCGGGGTCGTGATGTTCCTGATGGGCGCCACCTTCGCGGGCCACGACTGGGCCACCGGCTCGATGAGCAACCAGCTGCTCTTCCAGCCGCGTCGCGCACGGGTCTGGGCGGCGAAGGCGCTTGCGGTGACGCTGGCGTCGCTGGTCGTCGCGGCGGTCGTGACGACGGCGTACTGGTTGTGCCTCGGCCTCGTGCTGCAGGTGCGCGACGACGCCGCCCCTGACGGTGTCCTGCTCGAGGCGCTCCAGCAGGGCTGGCGTGGAGCGTGCTTCGCCGCGGCAGGCGCACTGGGCGGCTACGTCCTCACGATGCTCTCGCGCAGCACCGTCTTCTCCCTCGGTGCACTCTTCGCCGTCTCGGTCGCCGGGGGCATCCTCCTGGGCACCATCGGACCCGACGACCGCGGCACGCTCGATCCCACCATCAATGCTCAGGCGATCATCACCGACGGCACGGAGTACTACGTCTCGGTGCCGGAGCGCTGCTACAACGGCTCCGGCGAGGAAGCAGCCGGCGACGACTGCGACGACCGGGGCGAGCGCAGCCTGCAGCAGGGGGTGACCTACTACGGCGTTCTGCTGGCCGGTGTCGGCGCTGCCTCGCTGGGCTCGTTCCGTCGTCGCGACGTCTCCTGACGAGGGGTCGGCGCCACGTTGGGCGAGCCGAGCACCACGCGTAGTGTTGACGCAGTGACGACCACTCCCACTCCCGAAGGCCGCAAGCTCCTCCGCCTGGAGGTCCGCAACGCCGAGACCCCGATCGAGCGCAAGCCCGAATGGATCAAGACGCGCGCGAAGATGGGCCCGGAGTACAACGAGCTGATGAAGCTCGTGAAGAGCGAGGGTCTGCACACCGTGTGCCAGTCGGCCGGCTGCCCGAACATCTTCGAGTGCTGGGAGGACCGCGAGGCGACCTTCCTCATCGGCGGCGACCAGTGCACCCGCCGCTGCGACTTCTGCCAGATCGACACCGGCAAGCCGCAGCCTCTGGACCGCGACGAGCCCCGCCGGGTCGCTGAGTCGGTGCAGAAGATGGAGCTGCGCTACGCCACCATCACCGGCGTCGCCCGCGACGACCTCGAGGACGGCGGCGCTTGGCTCTACGCCGAGACCGTGCGCGCCATCCACGAGCTCAACCCCGGCACCGGGGTCGAGAACCTCATCCCCGACTTCAACGGCAAGCCCGACCTGCTGCGCGAGGTCTTCGAGTCGCGCCCCGAGGTCCTGGCCCACAACGTCGAGACCGTGCCGCGCATCTTCAAGCGGATCCGCCCGGCGTTCCGCTACGAGCGCTCGCTCGACGTGATCACCCAGGCACGCGACTTCGGCCTGGTCACCAAGTCCAACCTGATCCTGGGCATGGGCGAGACCCGCGAAGAGGTCTCGCAGGCGCTCCAGGACCTCCATGACGCCGGCTGCGAGATCATCACGATCACCCAGTACCTGCGCCCCTCCCTGCGCCACCACCCCGTCGAGCGGTGGGTCAAGCCCGAGGAGTTCGTCGAGCTCAAGGACGAGGCTGACGCGATCGGGTTCTCGGGTGCCCTCTCAGGACCGCTGGTTCGTTCGTCCTACCGCGCCGGACGCCTGTACGGTCAGGCGATGCAGGCGCGCGAGACAGCGCCCGCCTGAGACCTGCTCGAAGAGTTGTAGCCGACCACGATCTGCGACGTCGTACGCAGTCCGACCAGATCCGACCAGATAGGCAGTCCCCGAACCATGGCCACCGAGCCGAAGATGTCACGCAAGGACAAGCGCGCCGCCAAGAAGGCCGAGACCGACCCGCTCAAGATGAGCCGGCGACGTCAGGTCGTCGAGACCTACCGGATGTCCAAGCAGGGCGATCCCCGCATCGGCCTGTGGATGCTCGGCTCGTTCCTCGTCTTCGGCGCCCTCGGCTTCGGTCTCTTCACGCTGCTGCCCGGCTCGGGCACCGCTAAGATGGTCTTCGCGATCATCGGCGGCGTCATGATCGGCTTCCTGGCGATGATGATCGTCTTCAGCCGCCGCGCTCAGAACGCCGCGTTCAAGCGGCTCGAAGGACAGGCCGGCGCCGGAGCGCGCGCCCTGTCGATGCTGCGTCGCGGATGGCGCGTCGACGAGGTCGTCGGCTTCACCAAGCAGCAGGACATGGTGCACCGAGTCGTCGGCCCTCCCGGGATCGTCCTGGTCGGTGAGGGCAACCCCAACCGCCTCAAGGCCCTGATGGCCGGCGAGCGGCGCAAGCACGAGCGCGTCGCCAGCGAGACCCCCATCCACGAGGTCATCGTCGGCAACGGCGAGGGCCAGGTGCCGCTCCCCAAGCTGATGAAGCACGTGCGCAAGCTCGGCCGTCAGGTCAAGCCCGCCGAGGTCACCGACCTGCTGGCCCGGCTCCGGGCACTCGATGCCCAGCGTCCCAAGGTCCCGCTCCCCCGCGGCCCCGTGCCGACGAGCATGAAGGGCATGCGCGGCAACATGCGCGGACGCTGATCCCCAGCCGATCCCCAGCCGACCCCAAGCCGATCGTCGGCTGAACGTCAGGGAGCGCTGATCTCGACCGGCGTGCCCCAGTCGGAGTAGCCGAGCACCACGGTGGTCGGCTCCCCGGCGGCCTCGAACTCCAGGGTCAGGCTGATCGGCAGGTCGGCCTCGTCGAGCAGCAGGGTCACCGCGGCGATGCCACGGACACCCTCGGGCACGACCAGTGAGGGGCGCGGGCGCGTGCCGAGCGGCAGGTCGTAGCGGTATGCCGCCGCGGCGCCGTCCGTCGGGGTGGTCTCCTGCGCACCCCTGGCGCCGGCGAGCGCTGCACGGAGGTCCAGCAGTGGGCTCCAGTCCACGAGTGCCGGGACGATGCCACCTGCGCTGCTCTCCAGCCGCGGGTCGTCGGGGTCGACGGCCGTCAGGTCAGCACCGGTGCCCGCGTAGACGGTGTCGTCGACCCGGCGCAGGAGCACGTCCGGCTGGCCGTCCACGCCTCGTACGACGGCGTCGTACTCCTCGCCGTCGGCATAGCTCACCCTGGCCTCGATGTCGGGCGGTGGCGTCGCGTTGCTGATCGACACCCGCACGCTGTCGACGGCTCCGGCCGCCGTGGCGACGAGCTCGACGAGCGCGGCGCCGGTGATCTCGGCACCTCCTGCTGTCGGCGTGGTGGGCGCCTGGCTCGGCGTGGCCCCGCCCGACGCGGCGTCGGGCGCGGCGGTGCCGCCCTCGAGGTCGGTGAGCAGGTAGGGCTCTGCCTCCGGGGCGGGGTCGCCGCCGCAGCCGAGGACCAGCAGCCCCGAGGTCAGCACGAGCGCGCCGAGCCGCCCGCGTCGCAGTGTCTGGGACGGGCGTCGGCGTGGGCTCATGACGGCATCAACGCGCGGTAGGTGTCCTTGGTGACGGTCGCGGTGCCGGTGGTCAGGTCGTGCAGGCCGCGGCCGTCGGCGCGGAAGACCAGCGGAGGGATCACGAGCGCCACCATCACCTGTCGCAGCAGAAGACGCAAGGGGTGGATCGGTCGCCACACGCCGTCGGCGGGCACCACGCGCAGCCCGGTGGCCAGCTTGCCGAAGGAGCCGGCGAGCAGCCAGGTGAAGGCTGCCGACTCGAGGATGTAGACCCCGAGCACCAGGAAGGTGTCGGTCCCGCCCTGCTGGGCGTACCGCTCAGTGCCGATGAACGCGACCACGACGAGGGTCGAGACCACCCAGTCGACGACGAGGGCGAGGAGGCGACGACCCCAGGAGGCGGTCTGGAAGGCATCACTGGTCGGGCCGGTCATCCGGCCAGCCTAGGAGGAGACCCCAGCGGTCGCAGATCGGACCACCCGTTACGTGGCAGACACAAAACCGATACGGTCGAGAAACGACCCGTTCGTAATTTCGGTCACCCGGCGCAACGTCGCTTCGGGACACCTACCTGCCAAACCGTGTTTGTGACGGCTGCGCACCAACGTGCCGGCCAAGGAGGACGAATGTTCAGCACAAGCGAGGAGATGCTCGCCTACATCAAGGACGAAGGCGTCGAGATGGTCGACGTCCGCTTCTGCGACCTGCCCGGCATCATGCAGCACTTCACCGTGCCGGTGTCGTCGTTCGACGAGAGCGTCTTCGAAGACGGGCTTGGCTTCGACGGCTCGTCGATCCGCGGCTTCCAGGCCATCAACGAGTCCGACATGTCGCTGTTCCCCGACGTGACCACGGCCTACATCGACCCGTTCCGCAAGGCCAAGACGCTCAACGTCAACTTCTTCATCCACGACCCGATCACCGGTGAGCCGTACTCGCGCGACCCGCGCAACATCGCGCGCAAGGCGCTGGCCTACCTGTCGACCACGGGCATCGCCGACACCGCGTTCTTCGCGCCCGAGGCCGAGTTCTACATCTTCGACAGCGTTCGCTACTCGACCGATGTCAACCACGGCTTCTACCACATCGACTCCGTCGAGGGCTGGTGGAACTCCGGCAAGGAGGGCGAGGACAACCTCGGCTACAAGACCCGCCTCAAGGGTGGGTACTTCCCCGTCGAGCCCTACGACCACTACAGCGACCTGCGCGCAGACATGGTCAAGAACCTCGAGAAGTGCGGCCTCGTCGTCGAGCGCGCCCACCACGAGGTCGGCACCGCCGGTCAGGCGGAGATCAACTACCGCTTCGACACGCTGCTCAAGGCTGCCGACGACGTGATGAAGTTCAAGTACCTCATCAAGAACACCGCCTGGGAGCAGGGCAAGTCGGTCACCTTCATGCCGAAGCCGATCTTCGGTGACAACGGCTCGGGTATGCACGTGCACCAGTCGCTGTGGGAGAACGGCGTCCCGCTGTTCTACGACGAGACCGGCTACGGCGGGCTCTCCGACATGGCGCGCTGGTACATCGGCGGCATCCTCAAGCACGCCCCGTCGCTGCTGGCCTTCACCAACCCGACGGTCAACTCCTACCACCGCCTGGTACCGGGCTACGAGGCCCCGATCTCGCTGGTCTACTCCTCGCGCAACCGCTCGGCCTCGGTCCGGATCCCGATCACGGGCTCCAACCCGAAGGCCAAGCGCGTCGAGACCCGGTTCCCCGACCCGTCGGCGAACCCCTACCTCGCGTTCGCGGCCCTGATGCTCGCCGGCATCGACGGCATCCAGAACAAGATCGAGCCTGCGGCCCCGATCGACAAGGACATCTACGAGCTCCCGCCGGACGAGATGGCTGAGATCGACCAGGTGCCCACGTCGCTCGACGCGGTGCTCATCGCGCTCGAGGAGGACCACGACTACCTGACGGCCGGCAACGTGTTCACGCCCGACCTGATCGAGACGTGGATCGCCTACAAGCGCGAGCACGAGATCGCCCCCGTGGCGCTCCGTCCGCACCCGCACGAGTTCGAGCTGTACTACGACATCTGATCCGAGGGATCTCCCTCGACGAGTGCCGTACGCCGTGACCACCAAGTGGTCACGGCGTACGGCACTGTGCGTGAGCCTCGGCTAGCCGGCGGCTCCCTCCGCGGAAAGCGCTGCCATCAGCTCGTCCACCGATACGTCCAGCTCTTCGGCAGCCGACTCGAAGTCCGGCGGAGGCCCGCCGAGTGCCGCCTCGAGCTCTGCCTCGGACACTCCCAGCGTCTCGGCCGCAGCAGCGAGGTCGGGCTCGACAGCCCCAGGCTCCGCACCGGCGGGCGCGGCCATCGGCGCGCCTCCCTGACCACCGCCGGCCGGTGGCGCTCCCGCATCTCCGGCCACCTCACCCGCAGCTGCAGTGGTGTCGTCGCTCGCGGTCGCCGACGTGTCTTGTGACGTGTCAGAGCCACAGGCACTGAGCGGCAGCGCCGCGGCGAGGGACAGGGCGAGAATGGTCTTCTTGATCGACAGTGTTCGCTTCATGTCCCCCACTGTCCGGGCCCTTGCTGTGCGCCCCCGGTGAGGCCGGTGATAGCCACTCATGAGCCGGCCGGCCGTCTCGAGCGCGGCCTTCAGGCGGGGACCCGGGAACGGGCGGAGCCGACGTGCTGAAGGAGCCTGGCCAGCGCCGGGAAGACCGTCACCGTGACCACCCCCGCCGCGACGAGCACGGACGCGACGTCCTCGGGCATGAGGTCGCCGTCGACCGCGACCTCGGTGACCGCGACGATGATGGGCAGCCCGGCCGCGGCGTACAGGCCGAGCTGCACACGCTCGCTCACGGAGGTGAGTCCCGACGCAGTGGGAGTGAGCTGCTCCCGCAGCCACACCACGCCACCTCGCACCACCAGGATCATCACCACGAAGGTCGTCAGGAGCCCGGGTGACTCGACCACCGCAGCGAGGTCGACGTCCATGCCCGTGGTCAGGAAGAAGACCGGGACGAGAAAGCTCCACGCCACGACCGTCAGCTTCTCGTCGAGGAAGTGGGCGTCGTCCGGCGCGATCGCCCGCAGGACGAACCCCGCAGCGAAGGCTCCGATGACCAGGTCGAGCTCGAGCACCGCGGCCGCGGACATCAGGGCCAGCAGCAGCCAGAAGATGAAGCGCATGCCGGTCTGGCCGGTGCCGTGCATCCCCTGGACGACGGCCTCGCTGATCCCGGGGATCCGGAGCAGCACGGCACGAGGAACGATCGCCACGAGGACCGCGACCCCGACGAAGGCGAGCAGCACCGCCATGTTGATCAGGCTGCTCCTCGAGCCCAGCACCAGCGCGATCACCAGGATCGGTCCGAGCTCGCCCATCACACCGTGGTTGAACACCGCCGTGCCCAGCTTGGTCGGCTCCAGGCCGATGTCGCGCAGGATCGGGGTCAGGGCACCCAGCGCCGTGGAGCTGATCGCCAGAGCCAGGACGAGGGCCACCGAGAAGTCCGCCACCGGGATGAAGACCCACGCCACCGCGAACCCGACAAGCATGCCCAGGATCCAGGTGACCGCGGCGTGCCGCCCCTGAGCCGCGCGGAGCGTCGCCGGCTTGATCTCCGTCCCGGCGATCAGGAACAGCAGGCCCAGCCCGAGCTCGCTGAGAAGCTCGATGCCTGGCCCGATCGAGGCGAGGCCGAGGTCCATGGGTGCATTCGCTTGCGGTGAGGGCGGGCGGTGGAGGTCGTGTCGGGATCGTGTCAGCGCCCGCTGTGAGAAGGCTGTGCAGCCCGTCCGTCCCGAGCCCGTCCGCGTTCGTCCTAGCCCGCGCCCCGATTCAGGGGCGCACCACCCCGAACCCCTCGACCGCGCGGAGCGAGCCGTCCAACCCGGACACGTGGCGCACCAGGCGGGTGACGACCGCGCCGAGGTTGTCGGAGGCGGTGCTGCGCACGACCGTCTCGGTGCGCGGCTTGGCGGCCTGCCCGTTGCTCTTGCGCACCGTGTCCTTGCCCGGCCCCCCGCGCAGGTCGTCGACCTTCTTGGCCCCGACGAGGAAGTCGGCGCCGTCGCCGCCCAGGACCACGTCGACCCCGACCTGACCCAGCATCACGTCGTCGGTCCAGGCGACGTCCTGCGGGTCGTCGCCGTCGAAGGCGATGTCGAGCTTCTTCAGGTCCTTGGCGGTGAGGGTGCTGCGGCCGGTGTCAGCGGCCATCCCCCACGCCACGGCGCCGTCGTCGGCGAGGAGGACGTCGTCACCGTCGTTGCCCTCGACCCGGTCGTTGGCTCGGTTGACCCGCACGGCGCTGTTCTTAGCAGCGGACCGATGCGGGGCCTCGTCGGCGTACGGCCCCGAGTCTGCCTTCTCGACGTTGAGGACGTCCTCGACCAGGTCGTCGAGCTGCTTGGCGAGCTCGTGGCTCTGCTTCTTCAGGTCCTTGGCCTCGCTCTTGCTCCGAGCCGCCCGGGCCACCACGACCACGGCCCGCCGGCCGTCGTCACCGAAGACCACGTCGTCGCCTCCCTCCCCGGCGAGGTCGTCGTCGTCCACGGTCATCGCGTAACCCCAGTGGAACCCGATCCGCTCCAGCTCCTTCTTCGACGGGTGGGCGTCGTCCGGCTCCTGGTGGTCGTCGTCCACGTGGTCCTCGAGCAGCTCGTCACGAGCCTCGACCGCATCGTGGAGAGCGCGCTCGGCGTCCTTGAAGACGCTCTTCGAGACGCCGTAGCGCTCGCCGTCCTTCGGGCTCGCGGCGCCGGCGCTCACCTGGGCCACGAGCAGCTGGCTGTCGTGGCCGACGAGGGTGTCGCCGTCATCGCCTCCACGCACGACGTCGTTGCCGACCTCCACCACGTGGTGAGCGGGGTCGACGAGGTCCCTGCCCGGCGCACCTTCGGCGACCAGCGCGTGGAGCACCTGGCCGTGGGCCTGCTCGGCCAGGAACGTGCCGTCGGCCGCCACGTGCTCGACGTCGCGAGCAGTGGCGTGCACGTCGAGCAGCAGCGACTCGAGGTCGAGGCCCCCGACGGGCACGGCGGCCTGCCACGGCACGACCACCGTCGCGTCGTCACCACTGACGGTGTCGCGCCCGCTGCCTCCGCGCAGGGTGTCCCCGGCGACGGTGACGACCGGCCGGTCGTCCGCGTGCCCACCGCCCTCGACCTCGTGCTGCCACAGGTCGACGTCGACGCCGAGACGGTCGAGGGTGAGGCTCAGGCCCCGGACGACGTCGCCGACCTCGCCCAGCACGTCGTCGAGCCGGTCGGGTGCGTCGAGCAGTGCCAGCGAGACCGTGAGGTCGTCGCCCACCAGGACGTCATCGCCGGCATCGCCGGAGACCTCGTCGTTGCCGGGCTGCACGTCGGGATGGTGGACGAGGTCGGGCACCGCGCTGACCAGCGGGCGCAGGGTCGCCCCGTCGCCCGAGCGCGTGAGGCCGTCACTCCACAGGGAGTCGAGCCGGTCGACCGCACCCGAGGTGACGGTCGGGGCCAACGCCTCGTCGCCGAACCAACGCGACGTGGTCTGCACCGTCGGCACGACGACGACGCCCTGCGGGCCGATGTCGAGACCGGCGCCGGGGGCGGCGCCGAGGAGCCGGATCCCCCGCTCGATCTGCGGCAGGTCGGTCGCGACGGGCAGCGAGCTGGTCGCGTTGTCGCCCACCAGCAGGTCGTCGCCCGTGCCGCCCTCGATGACGTCGTCACCGCGCTGGCCGAGCACCAGGTCGTCGCCACCGTCACCGAAGAGCGTGTCGTCATCGGCTGCGACGAGGTCGACCCGCAGCACCGTGGTGTCCCACGCACCGCTGCCAGGTCGCAGGATCTTCTCCCCGGCCACGTCGACCGCTCCGGTGAACAGGAGCAGGTCTGCCTCGACGAGCTGCTCGGCGAGCCCGGGGTCGGTGCCGGTCGAGGACGTGCTGTCGCTCGACACGCCGCCGGTGACGTCACCGACGTCCTCGAGAACCAGGTCGCGGTGCCAGGCTCCACTGGCGTCGACCCGCGGAGTGCCCGGCCCGTCCAGAGCACGGTTGATCGTGCCCATGTCACCCAAGATCACGTCGACGTCGTCGCCGCCAGAGATCGTGTCTCCCCCGAGGCCCCCGACGAGCTCGTCGTCGCCGGGCCCGCCGGAGAGGTCGTCCGCGCCGCGTTGGCCCTCGACCCGGTCGTCTCCCGGGCCGCCGGTCACCACGTCCGCGCCGGTCACCCGGTCGATGTCGTCGAACCGGACGACCTCGCGCACGACGTCGGCGAAGGGTGCGGGGTGTCGCAGCCACGTGTCCCCGACCAGCCTGGTGCGCGTGATGGTGCCGTTGTCGCCCAGGACCACGTCGGCCTCGCTGCCGCCATCGATCACGTCACCGGTGTCGGCCCCGCCGACGACGTTGTGCCCGCCGGTCAGGTCGTCCTCGCCGGCATCGCCGAAGAGCTCGTCGCGACCCTGCTGCCCGAGCAGCACGTCGTCGCCCCCGTCGCCGTGGATCGTGTCGCCACCACCGCCGTCACCGGCGCCGTCGTGGATCGAGAGGAAGGGCTGATCGTCCGGCAGGACCGCCGGGTCCCAGAGGCCGTGGTCGCCGAGCAGGATGTCGTGGTCGGCGCCACCGAAGAGGTCGTCGGGACCGTGGCCGCCGATCACGACGTCCCGACCGCCGTCACCGGACAGCTCGTCGTCGGCTCCGATGGACGTGTCCCGGCTGGAGGCCGAGCGGGCGATGCCGTCGTCGAGCTCGACCACGGCGTTGTCGCCGAGGACCACGTCGTCTGCGGGACCGCCCGAGACCTCGTCCCCGCCGGGCCCGCCAACCACCGCGTCGCGGCCGTCACCCGTGGCGATCTCGTCGTTGCCGCCGGCAGCGTCCGAGGTACGCGAGTCCAGGGTCGCCCGCGACCGCTCCGCGCCGTCGCTGACGTCGCCGGGTCCTCCGTTGCCGGACACGGTTCCGCCGTCGGCAGAGGTGAGCACGCCGCGGTCGCCGACCACCAGGTCGTTGCCGGCGCCGGTCGTGATGTCGTCGCCCCCCGACCCGCCGAAGACGACGATGTCGAGCGTCGAGCCGAGGTCGTCGACGACGTCGCCGCCCTCCTCGGTGTTGAGCACGACCGGCCCGTGCAGGTCTGCGTCGAGCGCGACGTCGACCTGGTCGGCGCCCGCCCCGGTGTTGAGAGTCGTCAGCGTGCTGACCCCGGTCGTCGCCGACCGGTCGGTGCCGCTCAGCGCGATGACGTCGCGCAGCTCGGAGGCCCACAGCGTGATGCCGTGCCCGAACTCGCCTCCCACGGCGTCGTGGGTGATGGGTGCCGGGGCCATCCCGGTCAGGGTCGAGCCGTCGTAGGTGACGACGGCATCGCCGGACCCGGCCTCGCGGTCACTGATCAGCAACCGCTGGCGGTCTCCGGCTCCCGCCTGCAGGACCAAGGGTCCCTCGACGTCGTCGAGGTGCCCGCCGAGGTGGTCGGTGTCGGTGTCGAGCGCT
>NZ_JAXMNS010000003.1:0-28892 GCF_034670285.1 Nocardioides sp.
CTGCGAGAGGCCGATGAAGAGCTCGGGATCGCAGCGTCACAGGTAGCCGTTCTGGGCTCACGGCCGGCGAGCTGCGGCGGCTGGGTCTACGAGACCGTCCTCGCCACGGCCGTGGGCTCCCCGACGACCCGCGACCGCTCCGAGAGCGACGGGCACCGCTGGGTGCTCGCCGCCGATGTCGAGTCGTTGCCGCTGCACCCGGCGTTCGAAGCGGCGTGGTGCCACCCCGACGGCGTCCTGCGCGACTTCGTGCGCTCCACCTTCACTCCACGAGGCTGAAGCGCACCCGCCGCTCGTCGATGTCGGCCAGATCGAGGCGGACCGTGACGTCCGTGCCCAGGGGCAGGTCCGACGCGCCCGTCACGGGTGCCTCCACCCCGAGCGTGCGGAGCATGGCGGTGCCCTTCTCCGGCGAGCTCTCCTCGACCGCCACGATCACCGCGTCGAAGGTCTGCCCGACGCTCTCGGCGAGGAGCCCTGCCTCCACGAGGTCGACGACTGCGCGCTCGTAGGACCGCGCGCGCTGGCTGGACGCCTGCATGGTCGACGGCAGGGCCGGCAGAGCGGCCAGCACCCAGGCGGGCACCGGCTCCTCGGCGCACAACGCGACGCAGACCTCGCCGGCGTACCGATCCGCGAGGCGGCGCAACGGGGCGGTGACGTGGGCGTACTCCGAGGCGAGCGCGGAGTGCTGGGGGTCGGCCGGCACCTCGCCGTCGAACGCGACGTACCCGCTGCCACGTAGCAGGCGAGTGCTGGCCAGGACCACGGCGGCGTGGTCGGCGCGGTGCGGGTCGAGGGTGCGGATGAAGTCCGGGTAGAGCATCTCGACGGGCCACTCGACACCCAGGGCCCGCGCGGTGCGGTGCAGACGCTGGACGTCGCGCGGGTCCGGCTCCGGGAGCGTCCGCAGCAGTCCGACGCGCGCGTAGACCATCAGCGTCGCCGCTCCGAACCCGGTCAGCAAGGAGATCTGGGCGTTCCACTCCTCGATGGGCAGCAGGCTGCGGTACTCCAGCGCCCAGTGCCCGTCGGCGATGTCGATCTCCTGGTCGGGCAGCGGCAGCGAGACCCCGCCGCGGGAGGCATCACGCAGGATCCGCTTCTCCCCGATCTCCTTGATCAGCAGCAGCGACTCCGAGGCCGTGCCGTCGTCGATCATCGCCTGAGCGCCCTCGTAGGACAGCTTGGCCCGCGAGCGCACCAGGGCACGTTCGACGTGGACGTCGGTGCCCTCACCGGCGTCGTCGACCCGGATCGTCCAGAGCAGGGACGGGCGCACCTGGTCGGGCAGCAGCGAGCCGGCGTCCTCCGAGATGGCGGGCGGGTGCAGGGGGACCTTGGAGTCCGCACCGTAGAGCGTCTCCCCGCGCCGGTTGGCCTCGACGTCGACCGGGTCGCCCGGGGTGATGAACGCCGCGAGGTCGGCGATCGCGTAGTGGACGACGTACCCGCCGCCCGAGTCACGCTGCACGTGCACGGCCTGATCGAGGTCCTGGGCGGACTCCGGGTCGATGGTGACGAGCTCGAGGTCGGTGCGATCGAGCTCGGGCAGGCGCGGGGACGCCGCGGCACGCACGGCCGCCGCCTGCACCTCCGCGGAGAACTCCGGTGTCACGTCGAGCTCTGCCTGGATGCGGGCGATCCCTTCGCGGATGGTGGTGAACGCTGCGGTGTCGTGGGTCCGGAGCCGGACGACGCGGTTGCTCGGCATGGGCCTAACCTATGCCTTCGTGCTGATCCTGTTGCCGCCCAGCGAGGGCAAGTCCTCCCCACGCCGAGGCAAGCCCCTCGATCTGACTGCTCTCTCGGCGCCAGAGATCACCGAGGCCAGGGCTCAGGTGCTCGAGGCTCTCATCAGCCTGTGTGCTGACGAACCGGCCGCTGCCGCGGCTCTCCTGGGCGTGCCCAGGACCCAGCTGGACCTCGTCGACCTCAACGCCCGAGCACTCACCTCGCCCACCGCGCGAGCCGATGCCGTCTACACCGGTGTCCTCTACGACGCCCTCGATGCGGCGACCCTGTCGCCGTCCGCCAAGCGTCGGGCCTCCAGCAGGCTCGCGGTGGCCTCGAGCCTCTTCGGGATCGTGCGCCCCGGCGACCGGATCCCGGCCTACCGGCTCTCCGGCGATGCCAAACTGCCGGGCCTGGGTCCCGTGGCTGCCCACTGGCGCGCAGCCCTCGAGCCGGTGATGTTCGCGGCGGTGGGCTCGGGCCTGCTCGTGGACCTGCGCTCAGGGATGTACGCCGCGTTCTGGCACCCCCCGACCGAGCTGGCCCGGCGGGTCGCCACCGTGCGTGTCCTGCACGAGGTCGACGGTCGTCGCAAGGTCGTGAGCCACTTCAACAAGGCCACCAAGGGCAGGATCGTCCGCGCCCTGCTCGAGGACGGGCGAGACCCGCGTACCCCGGCAGCGCTCGCCGACGTCCTGCGCGACCTCGGGTGGACGGTCGAGGTCGCCGAACCGACCCCCAAGGGCACCCAGCTCGACGTCGTCGTCACCGCGGTCTGAGCCGGCCGACCACGACGCCCCGCCACGGCCCACCACGACCCGCCACGACCCGCCACGCCCGGCGGGGAGTCACGCCGAGCGGGCGAGCTCGTCGTACGGCATCGGCACGAGGGTGTCGTCGGTCGCCAGGTGCGCCACCTCGGTCGGCACCCCGGCGTCGCGGCACCCGGCCACGAGCGCCGCGACCAGCGAGCGGTCCTCCGCCGTCGCGCCGCCGAGCCCGGGTCGGCACCGCAGGAACGCCCAGCGGGAGCCGTCGGGCACGTCCGGTGTGAGATGGGCCATGAAGGCGCCGAAGGCCTCGGCCTCCTCCGGGGTGGGCGCGACCCCCTCGTCGCGGATCTCCAGGAGCACCTGTGTCGGCAGGTCGTCGCCATCGATGGCCATCACCCACAGCGCCCCGCCCGCGAAGCCGAGCGGCTCGACCATCGCCCGCCACAGCTGTTCGAGATCGGCCTGCGTGCGCACCGGACGCTCGCCGGGGTGGCCGGTGAGATGGTCGGTGGGCGTGTGGTTGTCGGCGCCGTCTGCATCGTTGGTCATGACCCGACCCTCTCCCGGCGGGGCCGATCCCGCATCCCGCTCTCCACAGGGCGCTAGGCTCGCGCTTCCATCCCCTCACCTGCCTGTCTCGGCAATCATCGCCGCCGAGCGGAGAATGGACAGCCCCGTGGTCTCTCGACTTGTTGCCTTCGGCGGCAGGGTGCGCAGCAGCCTCTTCTTCGTGCCCATGTTCTGTGTGCTCACCGCGATCATCGTCGGCGAGGTCATGCTGCTGGTCGACGCGCGCGTCACCGGCATCGACTCCCGGCTCACGGCGACGGTCGACAGCGCCCGCACGGTGCTCACCACCGTGGCCGGCGCCACGCTCTCCTTCGCCGGCATCGCCTTCTCGGTCAGCCTGCTGCTCATCTCCTTGGCGTCGAGCCAGTACTCCCCCCGGGTCGTGCACGGCATGTTCCGCGACCCGTTCAACAAGCGGGTGATGGGGTTCGTCATCGGGACGTTCACCTACTGCCTCGTCGTGCTCAGGGCCGTGCGCTCGCCGCTCGAGGACTCCGGCGACGCCATCGTGCCGAGCGTGTCGATCCTGCTGGCCGTCGTGCTGGGCATCTCCTCGGTCTTGGCGATCATCGCGTTCATCAACCATGCCGCTCACTCCATGGACGTGTCGAAGATCCTGCACCGCGTCACCCGCGAGGTGCTCGACCAGGCCGGCACCGCGTGGCCCGAGCCCGAGGCGCCGCGTACCCCGACCCAGCCGCTGAGCGTGCCCGACGAGGCGGTTCCGGTGCGTTTCATGCAGCACGGCTGGGTGCAGAACATCGACTACGACTGCCTTCTCGACCTGCTGCCTGCGGGATCCATCGCGCGACTCGACACCTTCGCCGGCCGCTATGCGATCGACAACGCACCGATCTGCCACCTCTGGCCGCCCCCCTCGGACCCCGAGGACATCGCCGATGCGGTGCGCTCGGCCGTGCTGGTCGGCGAGACCCGCACTTTGCAGCAGGACGTCGAGTACGGCGTGCGACAGCTCTCCGACGTGGCGCTCAAGGCTCTGTCGCCCGGCATCAACGACCCGACCACGGCCCACGATGCGATGTCGCACCTCGGCACCGTGCTCTCCGACCTGCTCCGGCGCGAGCTGCCGGCAACCCAGGTCGCCGACGATGAAGGGCGCGTGCTGCTGCTCCCGCACGCGACCACCCACGCCACGCTCGTCGGCCTCGCGTTCGACGAGATCCGCATCGCCGCCGACGGGCAGCCGACGGTGCTGATCTACCTGCTCGACCTCCTGCACCAGGTGGAGAGCTCGCTCGGCGACCGGAGCCACCCCGACGCCGTCAGCGCGTTGCGCCGGCAGGCCGAGCTGGTGCGTTCGATGAACGAGGACACCGACCAGCAGGAGGCCGACCGCGAGCGCGTGCGGGCAGCCTTCGACAGGCGCTACCCCGACTGAGCCGAGCCGCCCGGCCGCGTTGCCCTCACCAGGCGCTGGAGGCGAAGGCGTCGCGGTCGGGCGGCAGCGCGTTGAACAGCCGCAGCGATGCCCGGCCGTCGGCGAAGTAGGTGATCACCGAGATCGAGGCCGGCGAGAGCTCCATCCGGAAGACGGCGTCCAGGGGCGCCTGGAGCGCATCGGCCACGAGCGTCTTGATCGGCGTGACGTGCGAGGTGAGGACGACGGTGCGCCCGGCGTGCGCAGCGACCAACCGGTCGCGAGCTGCGAGCACCCGCTCCTGCACGGCCAGGAACGACTCGCCGCCGCTCGGCGCCACGTCCAGCGATCCGAGCCAGGCCGTCAGCTCGGGGCCGTGCTGGTCGGAGACCTCGGCGAAGGTGAGCCCGTCCCAGTGCCCGAACTCCATCTCGGCGAACCCGGGCTCGTCGATCACCTCCACGCCCCCGAGCAGCTCGCTGAGCAGGTCGCCCGACTCGCGCGTGCGGCGCACCGGTGAGGACACGATGACGTCGACGTGGTCGGCCATCGGGGCAAGCCACTCGCCGGCCAGCCGGATCTGGTGGCGCCCCTCCTCGTTCAGCGGCGGGTTGTCGCCGCCGAGCCCTCCCGAGAAGCGCTTGGCGGACGTGTGCTTGGTGACGCCGTGTCGCACGATGATCACGGTGGTGGCCTCACCCTCCCCACCCCAGCCGCGGGCCGGCGGCGGCGCCGGACGGTCCTGTGGGCTCTCGAGCGGGGACTCGATCTCCTCGATGACCGACTCGCCGGCGAAGCCTCCCCCACCGCCGGTGGCCCCAGGAGGAAAGCTCACGCCGTCGCGGACGCCGTCCAGGGCCTCGTTGGCCAACCGGTCGGCGTGGGCGTTGTCGGCGCGAGGCACCCAGGTGTAGGTCGTGCCGGCCGGCGCGATCTCGGCGGCCTCCCGCGCGAGCACCTGCATGTCGGGGTGCTTGATCTTCCAGCGCCCCGACATCTGCTCGACCACGAGCTTGGAGTCGAGCCGGGCCTCGACGAGCGCCCCCGGCGCGACCTCGGCGGCCAGGCGCAGGCCAGCGATCAGCCCGCGGTACTCCGCGACGTTGTTGCTGGCGCGGCCGATCGCGGTGCCGTCCTCAGCCAGGGTCGCACCGGTCTCGGCGTCCTTGAGGACCGCGCCGTACGCCGCGGGGCCGGGGTTGCCCCGGGAGCCGCCGTCGGCCTCGACCAGGACCCGACGACGCTTGGTCACAGTCCGGACTCGCTGGTGCGGACCAGGATCCGCGAGCACTCCTCACAGCGCACCACGAGGTCGGCGGGGGCGGCGCGGATCACGCCGATCTCGGCGTTGTCGATGCCGAGCTGGCAGCCGTTGCAGCGGCGCTGGCGCAGCTCGGCCGCGCCGATGCCGCCCTTGGCTGCGCGCAGCTTCTCGTACAGCGCAAGGAGGTCTTCGGGGAGCCCCTCGATCGCGGGCCCACGGGCCGCCTCGATCTCGACGAGCTCGGCCTCGATCGCCGCGACCTTCTCGTCCCTGACCACGGCCAGCTCGGCCAGGCGCTCGTCAGCGGCAGCCACCCGCTGCACCAGCTCGCTCAGCGCGGCCTGCGCCTGCTCGAGCTGCTCCATCACCTCGAGCTCCTCGTCCTCGAGCACCGAGATGCGGCGCTCGAGCGACTCGAGCTCGTGCTGCATGCGCTCGAGGTCCTTGGGGCTGGTGATCTGACCCTGGTCGATGCGGTCCTGGTCGCGGGTGCGCCGCGCCCGGACGAGCTCGACGTCGTTGTCGGCCTTGCGCTGGGCGAGGTCGAGGTCGTCGACCACGATCTGCGCGTCACGCCGCTGGTCGTCGACCTCGGCGCGCGAGGCCTCCAGCGCGGCCATCTCCTTGACCTCGGGCATCGAGGCTCGTCGGTGCCGGGCCTGGTCGGCACGGGCGTCGAGCGCCTGGACCTCCAACAGCCTCAACTGGGCGGACGGCTCTGCCTTCACAAGTTCCTCTTCGTCTTCACAGCTGTCGGGGTCATGGGCGCATTGTCCACGGGTCGGTGCACTGCGTGCTGACGCGGGTCTCCACCGCGCCTTCCAACGCTTCGGCGAGTCGCGCCTCGACGACCGGGAGCCAGGTCCACTCGGCCGCCCAGTGCGACACGTCGACGAGCACCGGGCCGCCCTTCTCGAGGAACTCCGAGGCGGGGTGGTGGCGCAGGTCGCTGGTCACGTAGACGTCTGCGTCGGTGGCCAGGACGTCGTCGAGCAGGAAGTCTCCCGCGCCGCCACACACCGCCACCCGACGCACGCTGTGCTCGGGGTCGCCGGCCACCCGGACGCCGTGCGCCGTCTGCGGGAGCGCCTCGGAGACGGTCGTGGCGAACTCGGTGAGACTCTGTCGCGTGATCGTCCCGATCCGCCCGGTGCCGGTCTCGGCGACCCGAGCGTCGGCGAGCTCGACCACGTCGTAGGCCGGCTCCTCGTAGGGGTGCGCGGCCAGCAGGGCCCGCACGACCTCGGCACGGCGAGCCCGCGGCAGGACCACCTCGATGCGGTTCTCCTCGACGGTCTCGATCTCACCGACGGTGCCGATCATCGGCTCGGCGCCCTCGAGCGGACGGAACCGCCCCACGCCCACGGTCGAGTAGGACGCGAAGTCGTAGTCGCCGATCGCGCCCGCACCGGCCTCTGCCAGCGCCGCCCGCACGATCGCGGCAGCGTCGGTCGGCACGTACGTCGTCAGCTTGTCGAGCGCCGTCGCGGGGTCCGGCAGGATCGGCTCGACCTCCTCCAGGCCCAGCGCCGACGCCAGGGCCTCCGACACCCCGCCGACGGCTCGGTCGGCGTTGGTGTGCGCTGTCAGGAGCGCGCAGCCGGCCTTGGTCAGGGTGCTCAGGGTGCGACCTTTCGGGGTGGTCGCCGCGAAGCCGTGCACACCCTTGAGGAAGAGCGGGTGGTGGACGACGAGCAGGTCGGCGCCCCACTCGGCCGCCTCGGCCGCGACCTCGGCGGTGACGTCGACCGCGAACATCACCTTCGAGACGGGCTGGTCGGGATCACCCGCTACCAGCCCCACCGCGTCCCAGGACTCCGCCGTCTGCGGCGGGTACCAGGTGTGGAGCAGGGCGACAATCTCGGAGAGGGGGGTCGGGGTCGGCACGTTGCCGAGGGTATCGGGCACCGACCCGACTCAGTGCACCTAGTTGACCTGCCGGTCCTGTCCCTCCCAGTACGGCGCCCGCAGCTTGAACTTCTGCAGCTTGCCGGTAGCCGTCCGCGCCAGCTCGGGGCGGACCTCGATCGACGTCGGTGCCTTGTAGCCCGCGGCCTTGTGCTTGCACCACGCGATCAGCTCGGCCTCGGTGCCGTCAGTGGCCTCGTGGCCCTCGGCGAGCACCACGAGGGCCTTGATGGTCTCGCCCCACTTCTCGCTGGGCACACCGATGACCGCCACCTCGGCGACCATCGGGTGCGAGAACAGGACGTCCTCGACCTCGATCGAGGACACGTTCTCGCCGCCGGTGATGATGACGTCCTTCTTGCGGTCCTTGATCGTGAGGTAGCCATCGGCGCCGATCTCGCCGCCGTCGCCGGTGTGGAACCAGCCGTCGCGCAGCGCCGTGGCGGACTCCTCGGGCTGAGCCCAGTAGCCCTCGAGGACGACGTTGGAGCGTGCCAGCACCTCGCCCTCCTCCGAGGTGGACAGCCGGACGCCGAGCGCAGGCGCGCCGGCCCGCGTCAGCAGCCCGGCCCGCTCCTCGGGCGTGACGTCGTCCCACTCGGCGCGGGTCCGGTTGAAGGTGAGCAGCGGCGACGTCTCGGTGAGGCCGTAGATCTGGATGAACTCCCAGCCCAGCTCCTCCTCCACCCGCATGACGGTCTTCGTCGGCGGTGGGGCCCCGGCCATGATGATCCGCACCCGGTCGCGACCGGGGATCTCACCCTCCCAGGTCTGAGCCGCCTCGAGCACGGCCGCTGCGACCGCCGGCGCGGCACACATCACCGTGACCCCGTGGTCGCGCACCCGGCGCAGGATCTCGGCGCCATCGATCTTGCGGAGCACGACGTGCTTGACGCCCAGGCCGGTCATCGCGAACGGCATCCCCCAGCCGTTGGCGTGAAACATCGGCAGCGTGTGGAGGTAGACGTCGCGGTCGGTGACCGCAGCGTGCATCGCGAACGTGACGGCGTTGACCCAGATGTTGCGGTGCGTGATCTGCACGCCCTTGGGCCGGGCCGTCGTTCCCGAGGTGTAGTTGATGCACGCGGTCGCGTTCTCGTCGGGCTCCCAGGCGAGCGGCTCGGCTCCCCCGTCGGCGACAGGCGGCGCGAACAGGTCGTCGTCCGAGCCGAGCACGAAGCGGTGCTCGGCCGTGATCGAGGCGAGCTCGGCGTCCAGGTCGGGATCGACCAGCACCACGCGCGCACCGGAGTGCTCGACGATGTAGGCCACCTCCTCGGGACGCAGACGGAAGTTGACCGGCACGAGCACCCGTCCGGAGCCGGAGACCCCGAAGAAGGCGGTCAGAAGCCGCGCGCTGTTGTGGCTCACGATCGCCACCCGCTCGCCCACGCCGATGCCGAGCTCGTCGAGCTTGGCGGCCTGCCGGCGCGCGAGCGCGGCGACCTCGGCGTACGTGAGGTCCCCCAGCGAGGCGGCCGGCTGGTCGGGCTCGTCCACGACCCCCGTCCGGGCGCCGTAGACCTGCTCGGCGCGATCGATGAAGTCCCGGACTGTCAGCGGTACGAACATGGCGTCACTGTAGTGACCGGGTCGTGACGCGCGACACACCTGCGAACGCGACAGGACCCCGACTGCGCTCAGCGGTCGGGGTCCTGCGCTGTGCGGTGGTTCAGCCGGGCCAGACGGCCTCGGTCACCTCGCCGCCGACGACGTCGACCTCGAGGGTGACCACGTCGGTGCCCTTCATCAGCAGCCGGTAGTGGCCCTCGCGGACCTCGGGATAGACCAAGGACGGGATCTCCTCGGTCGTGCCCGGCACCGGACGCCGTACGACGGCCACGTGCGGCCGGTGACCGTGCCCATGACCGTGGCCGTGCCCATGACCGTGGCCGTGCCCGTGATCGTGGTCGTGCCCGTGCTCGTGGTCGAGGTCGTCATCCGCCGGCGTCTGGGTGACGCCCGCGGCGATGTCCTCGCCCTCGGCGAGAAGGTCGACCTCCTGGCCCACCATCTCCACCGGCATGGTGACCACGATCGCCCCGATGTCTCCCCCGATGTCCAGCATCACGGCACCGAGGCCGGCATGCGGGTTCTCCGGGGAGTCGGGAGGACGCGGCGTGGAGTCACTCACGCGTCAGGGTCCTCCGACGACGTGGTGCCGGGCACCGTCTGGAACCCGCCACCGGGGTGGCCGAGGAACGGGAACTCGTCGAGCAGCGGCTCGTTGGTGTTCGTCGTCCCGTCCTGGAGCAGGGCGGCGGCGCCATCCGGCTCGTAGTCGGGGTCGACGAGCGGGATCGTGACACCGGCCACGGCACGCAGCTCGATGCCGGTGACGTCGTCCTCGATCCGACGGCCGTTCGGGAAGCCACCGAGGTCGCCGCCCACGACGCCGTAGATGCTGTAGGAGTCGCTGTCCTTCGGGGTCGGCGGGATCGCGGTGTTGAGTCGCAGCATGTCCGCCTGCACCGGTCCGGTGTAGTTCTGGAAACCGGGCACGATGCCACCGGGGATGCCGGTGAGCAGGATGGCAGCCAGGTCCACGCGCGGCTTGTTGTAGGCGGCGAGGTTGGGGAAGACACCCGGGTAGAGGAACGGCAGGAGCCCCTGGAGCTCGGGCTGCAGCACCGACGAGGCGTAGTCGGAGTCACCGTTGATCGGAGCCGCGTTCCACTCGTCCTTCTGGCCCATCGGGATCAGGACCTCGTTGACCAGCGGGTTGCCGAGGCGCGAGACCTGGACGGCGGGGCCGCGGTTCTTGAACTTGCCCTGCTTCTCGTTGAAGATGCGGGCCTTCGCCCGGCTCGCGGTCGCCCAGACACCAATGGTGTTCTTGCGGTCCTTCGGGCTCTTGCTGGGGTTGCCACCCTTGACCAGGTCCGAGACCGGCACCTGGATCGCGATGGTGTGGCAGTTGTAGGACTGCACCGAGTTGATGCCGTCCATGGCCGCCATCGGGAGCAGGTGGAGGTTCTGGAACGGACGCAGGGCACCGAGGTCGAAGATGCTGCCCAGGTCGACGAAGAAGGCGTCGGAGCGCTGGCCGCAGAAGAACTTGCGTCCACCGGTCTCGACCACGGCCGCCTCGGCGAGGTCGGAGTAGTTGGGCGTGCTGCGGGGCCCGACGTTGACCGGGGGCACCTTGAACGTGTCACCGATGCGCTCGAACTGCTCGTTCTTACGACCGGCGTTCTTGACCCGCACGATCGTGTAGGTCTGCGGGCGCAGCCACTTGTCACTGTCGAGGGAGTCGATGACGCCGTTGTTGTAGAGGAACGAGTTCCCCTTGACCTCGGTCTTGAAGTTGAACCGGTAGGTGACGTCGGGGCGGCACTTGTTGGTGTTCGAGACGTTGATCTCGTAGAGCACGTCATCGCCGAACTCGTAGAAGTTCGGTCCACCGTTGGGCTGCTGGAGCGGGATGAAGTTGGCGATGATCACCACCTGGTCGGGCTCGGTGGGGTGCATGAACGCATAGACGTCCGTGCTGTCAGCAACCGGGTCCTTGGCGATTTCCGGTGCTTCGCGGTGGGACGACATCTTTACTTACCTCCAGCAGCGTTGAGGATGCGAGTGACGAGGTCGCGGTCTTCGACGACCACTTCCTGGTCACCCACGAGGAGTCGGAGTGTGGCGGCCTTGTGGTCCTCGACGAGGACGAGCACCGGCTCGTTCGCACCCTTGCCGCGCAGCAGCGCGGGCTTCGCCTGCGCCGAGCCTGCGCTCAACGCGACCACGGTGGTGGCGGCTGCGCCGGCACCGGCCGCGGCCATGAAGTTCCTTCTACTGGTCTCGCTCATGCGGTGTTGCCTCCCAGAAGATCCCTGCGCGACCCAATGTGAGCCGTGCCATATGGGTTCGGAGCGGCAACCTCGGCGGATTGCGCGGATCGGAGACAATTTTCCGAGAGGGGGGATCCGCGCCGGTCACCCCCACGGAAGCCGACGCGGACCCGCAGTGGTTCGGAGGCAGCGCCATCCTGGATGGCCTGAACGGCCTGAATGGCCCGGATGTCCCGGATGGTCTGGGTGGGCGCGGAGGGGATCGAACCCCCGACCACCTCGTTGTGAGCGAGGGGCTCTACCGCTGAGCTACACGCCCGTGCTCGAAGCGGGCGCCATCTTAGGCCCTGCCACTGCCTGCATGAAAAAGAGCCGAACCGCCGGCGTCTCGGGTCACCAGCGGTTCGACATGGAAAACATAGCGAGCCGATCGCGCGAGTCCAAAGACCGCACGGAAAACTGACAGATCGGTCTAGGCCAGCGCCCTCAGACGTGTCAGGTGCTCGTCGAGATCACGACCCTCGGCCAGGGCGTTGTGCACGGCCCAGCCGAGGTTTCCCTCCTTGTCGACGAGGTACGACGACCGCAGCGGACACCCGCGCTCCTCGTCGAACACGTCGTAGGCCCGAGTCACCTCACCGTGCGGCCAGAAGTCGCTCAGGAGCGGGAAGTTGAGACCGTCGGAATCGGCGAAGGCCCGCAGCGCGTAGAGCGGGTCGCACGAGATTCCGATGACCTCGGTGTCGAACGTCAAGAACTCGTCGAGGCGGTCGCGGATGCCCGCCATCTCCCCCGTGCACACCCCCGAGAAGGCAAACGGGTAAAAGAGCAGCGCGACTGCCTTGGTGCCGCGGTAGGACGAGAGCGTGACGTCCTGCCCGAACTGGTCGCGCAGCGTGAAGTCGGGGGCCGGGTCTCCCAGGCTCAGCCCGTTCACTCGGCCAGCTCGCGCTTGAGCACCTTGCCGGTCGCGTTGCGGGGCAGCTCGTCGAGGAAGATGATCTCGCGCGGGACCTTGTAGCGGGCGAGGTTCTCCTTCACCCAGCCCTTGAGGTCGTCCTCGCTGACCGAGTCGTCACGTCGTACGACGAAGGCGCGCAGCCGCTTGCCGAAGTCGTCGTCGTCGATGCCGATCGCAGCGACCTCCACGACGGACTCGTGGCGAGCCAGGCAGTCCTCGACCTCCTTGGGGAAGACGTTCTCTCCCCCGGAGACGATCATCTCGTCGTCGCGGCCCTCGATGTAGAGCAGGCCGTCGTCACCGATGCGCCCCACGTCACCGGACGACATCAGGCCGTCGACGACTTCCTTGTGACCACCGCCGGTGTAGCCCTCGAAGAGCAACGAGTTGCCCACGAAGATCCGGCCCGACTGCCCGGCCGGCACCTCGACGCCCTGGTCGTCGAGGATCTTGACGACGGTGGCGAACGGCGGCCGTCCGGCGGTCGACGGTGAGACCCGCAGCTCATCGGGGCCGGCGATCGCGGCGTAGGCGACCTCGGTGGAGCCGTAGGTCGAGTAGAGGTTGTCGCCGAACTGGTCCATCCAGGTCGTGGCGAGGTCACCGGGCAGGGCCGAGCCGGAGCTGGCCACGACCTCGACGCGCGCGAGGTCGTAGCGCTCACGCGTCTCGGTCGGAAGGGCCAGGATCCGCTGGAGCATCACCGGGATGACCACGACCGACTCGCAGCGCTCGGACGTGACTACTTCGAGGCACGACTCGGGGTCGAAGCGTCGGCGAAGCACCATGGTCGAGCCGAGGAGCATGGACAGCGCGAAGTGCGCGAAGCCCCAGGTGTGGAACAGCGGCGCAGCGATGTGGGTGCGCCAGCCGTAGCGCAGCGGGATGCTGCCGAGCAGGGACACCGCGGCGTCGATGCCGGCCTCGCTCCTCGGGGCTCCCTTGGGCGTCCCGGTCGTGCCGGAGGTGAGGATGACGGTGCGCCCGTGACGCGAGGGCGGCTTGAGGTCCGTCGAGTCGGTGGACTCGATCAGCTCCTCGAGCGTCGGCACGTCGCGATCAGCGCGCGGGTCGTCGGTCCAGGCCAGGATCTTGAGGTCGACCGAGGCCTCACCGACGAGGTCGGAGAACTCCTCGTCATGGACGAGGACCTTCGGCGCGTCGCGCTCGAGGACCTCCCGCAGCTGCGGCCCGGCGAAGGCGGTGTTGAGGTAGAGAGTGTCGGCTCCCAGCTTGGCGGCAGCGATGCTGGCGTCGACGAAGCCGCGGTGGTTGCGACACATGATCGCCACCGCGTCGCCCTCACCGACGCCGCGGTCGCGCAGCGCGTGGGCCAGCGAGTTCGAGCGAGCGTGCATCTCCCCGAAGGTCAGGCTGCCCAGCTCGTCGACGAGCCCGACGCCGTTGGGCGAACGTACGGCGAGCGAGGTGAACCCGCCTGCCGGACCGGTGCCCCAGGCGAGGACGCAGCGGCCCAGCCGAGCCAGCGTCAGCGGCGAGTAGGGCCGGATGATGCCGGAGCGAGCGAGCACCGACAGCGAGGTCTTGGCCGTCAGAGCACTGGTCTTCAGCTTGGTGAGCACGCGGGCAGCCTAGACCTCTGGGGCGGGGTGTCTCAGGCTACGGTCTTCGGCGCGACCAGACGCGTCGCCGACCAGTCCTTGCTCACCGTGGCCGTCGTCGTCTGGGCGAGGCCGGCAACGGGTGCCGCCTCGGAGATGTCGGCGGCGTCGACGGCGTTGGGGCGCCCGATCTTCGGGGTCAGCAACCAGATCTCGCCGCCTCCCACGAGGTCGGTGAGCGAGTCCACCAGACCGTCGACCAGGTCGCCGTCGTTCTGGCGCCACCAGAGCAGCACCACGTCGACCACGTTGCCGTAGTCGCCGTCCACCATGTCGGCATCGATACGATCCTCGATGGCAACGCGGAGCTCGTCATCGGTGTCGTTGTCCCAGCCCAGCTCCTGGATGACCATCCCGGGCTTGAGTCCCAGTCGATCTGCAGCTGTCTGGGTGGCTCCGCCACCCGCGGTCGAACTCAACGTGATCCTCCAGTGGTGAGTCGTCGCCCGCTGGCCGGACGACGAAGGTAGGGGTAGTCCACCGGAGTTCCGCACCCGACGCAACACCTCGCCGCCTGATGAGCACCTCAAGCTCGTACTCGCGGGTAGATTTCTACCCGCCGCCGAGCGTGCAACGATGAACAGGTGACCGAAGAAAAAACCCACACTTCAGGCACCCGCTCGGGCTCACGCCCCTCTGTGATCCATGAGGGGCTCCCGACCCAGCTGCCGGACATCGACCCCGACGAGACGACCGACTGGCTCGCGTCGTTCGACTCGATGGTCGACGAGCGCGGGCGCGAACGCGCCCGCTACATCATGCTGCGGCTGCTCGAGCGAGCGCGCGAGATGAAGGTCGGTGTGCCGGCCCTGCGCAGCACCGACTACATCAACACCATTCCGCCCGAGCGCGAGCCCTGGTTCCCCGGCGACTACGAGGCCGAGCAGCGCATCCGCGCGTTCATCCGCTGGAACGCCGCGGTGATGGTCTCCAGCGCCAACCGCAAGGGGCTCGAGGTCGGCGGACACATCGCGACCTACCAGTCCTCGGCGAGCCTCTACGAGGTCGGCTTCAACCACTTCTTCCGGGGCAAGGACGCCGCTCCCGAGGAGGGCGCCGGCGGCGGCGATCAGATCTACATCCAGGGCCACGGCTCGCCGGGCATCTACGCGCGTGCCTTCCTCGAGGGTCGCCTCGACCAGGAGCAGCTCTACCGCTTCCGCCAGGAGGTCCAGCACGGGCGCGGCCAGGGCCTGCCCTCGTACCCGCACCCCCGGTTGATGCCTGACTTCTGGGAGTTCCCCACCGTCTCGATGGGCCTGACCGCCATCAATTCGATCTACCAGGCCCGGTTCAACCGCTACCTGCACAACCGCTCGATCAAGAACACCGCCGACCAGCACGTCTGGGCCTTCATGGGTGACGGCGAGATGGCCGAGCCCGAGTCGATGGGTGCGATCCGCGTCGCGGCCCGCGAGGAGCTCGACAACCTCACCTGGGTCGTCAACTGCAACCTCCAGCAGCTCGACGGCCCGGTGACCGGCAACGGCAAGATCATCCAGGAGCTGGAGGCCAACTTCCGCGGTGCCGGCTGGAACGTCATCAAGGTCGTCTGGGGCCAGGGCTGGGATGCCCTGCTCGCCCGCGACGTCGACGGGGTGCTGGTCAACCGGATGAACAACACCGCCGACGGACAGTTCCAGACCTACTCCACCGAGGACGGCGCCTACATCCGCGAGAACTTCTTCGGCACCGACCCGCGCCTGCGCGCCATGGTCGAGCACATGAGTGACTCCCAGATCCAGAAGCTCCCCCGCGGTGGCCACGACTACCGCAAGGTCTACGCGGCCTTCGACGCGGCCAAGAAGCACGTCGGTCAGCCGACCGTGATCCTGGCCAAGACCGTCAAGGGCTGGACGATCGACTCGCTGGAGGGCAAGAACGCCACCCACCAGATGAAGAAGCTCACCAAGGACGACCTGAAGAAGTTCCGCGACCGTCTTCACCTGCCGATCTCCGACCGCGACCTCGAGCGCGCCTACGAGGAGACCGGCACGGCGCCGTTCTTCCACCCGGGCGAGAAGTCTCCCGAGATCGAGTACATGATGGAGCGCCGTCGCCAGCTCGGCGGCTCGGTGCCCAAGCGGGTGCTCACGGCCAAGCCGCTCACGCTGCCGGACGACTCGGTCTACTCCGCCCTCAAGAAGGGCTCGGGCACCAAGGCGATGGCCACCACCATGGCCGTCGTCCGTCTGCTGCGCGACTGGATGAAGGACCCCGAGATCGGTCAGCGGATCGTGCCGATCGCGCCCGACGAGTACCGCACCTTCGGCATGGACTCGATGTTCCCCAGCGCGAAGGTCTACAACCCCGGCGGCCAGAAGTACGAGTCGGTCGACCGCAAGTTGTTGCTCTCCTACAAGGAGGCCAAGGACGGCCAGATGCTCCACGAGGGCATCTCGGAAGCCGGCGCGATGGCCTCCGCGACCGCGGTGGGCTCGGCGTACTCCACGCACGGCGAGCACATGATCCCGTTCTACATCTTCTACTCGATGTTCGGGTTCCAGCGCACCGGAGACTCGATCTGGGCGATGGCCGACCAGCTCGCACGAGGCTTCCTCATCGGCGCCACCGCCGGGCGCACCACGCTCACCGGCGAGGGTCTCCAGCACGCCGACGGCCACTCACCGCTGCTGGCCGCGACCAACCCGGCGGTCGTGCACTACGACCCCGCGTTCGCCTACGAGGTCGCGCACGTCATGAAGTCCGGCCTCGAGCGCATGTATGGCGCGGACGCCGAGGACGTCATCTTCTACATCACCGTCTACAACGAGCCCGTGGCGCAGCCCGAGGAGCCCGCGGACGTCGACGTCGACGGGATCCTGCGCGGCGTCCACAAGGTCTCCACGGGCGAGGGTGACGGACCGACGGTGCAACTGATGGCCTCCGGCGTCGCCTACCCGTGGATCAAGGACGCCGCACGGATGCTCAGCGAGGAGTGGGGCGTTCGGGCCGACACCTGGTCGGTGACGTCGTGGAACGAGCTCGCTCGCGACGCCGTGGCCTCCGAGGACTGGAACCTCCTGCACCCCGAGGAGGACCAGCGCACCGCGTTCGTCTCCGACAAACTCGCGGGCAGCGACGGTCCGTTCGTGGCGGTCTCCGACTACATGGCGGCCGTCCCGCTCCAGATCGCCCGCTGGGTGCCCGGTGACTACTGCGTCCTCGGTGCCGACGGGTTCGGCTTCGCCGACACCCGACCTGCCGCTCGACGCTACTTCCGCATCGACGCGGAGTCGGTCGTAGTCCGGGCGCTGAGGGCCCTCGCCGATGCCGGCGAGATCGACCCCTCGCTGGTCACCAAGGCCTACCGGCAGTACCAGATCGACGACCCGACCGCCGTCGCCGGAGTGGCCCAGGAGGGCGGCGACGCCTGACCCGCTCCGCCGAATACTCGCCGAGTCGGCGCCTACTGGCGCCGACTCGGCGCAGTTTTCCGGTGAGTCGGCGCCAACTGGCGCCGACTCGCGGAGACCGGGGACTACGCCGTGGTGGCGGTGCGCGCGACGGGGACGACGCCCATCGGGCCGACGGGACCGACGCGGCCGCCCTTGAGCAGCGCGCGCCACTTGGCGCGCGTGTGGATCGCGGGCTCGGTGCTCTGCACCCAGTCGTGGACGATCTTGGCGAAGCGCTCGGGGTGGTCCTTGTGCGGGAAGTGCCCGGCGTTGGGGATGACCTCGACCCGTGCCTTCGGCGCCAGGGCTGCGGCGTTGCTGGCGTGCCTGACCGGGATGACCCGGTCGTTGCGGCCCCACACGACGGCCATCGGCATGGCCTCGGTGAGGTAGGCCCGGTCGGCCATCGTCACGATCTGGCCGCGCCAGTCGACGACGGCCTTCACGACGTGACGGATCGCCGCACGCGTCTCGGGGTCCTTGAAGGAGTCGTAGATGTCGGCGACCTCGTCGAGGTCGTGGGTGGCCTTGAGGCCGGACGACGCCAGCACCCGGAGTCCGGCCATGCCGACGTGGCGCACGCCGGGGAGCGTGGCCAGGCCCATCGCCTGGTGGAAGCCGGGCGTGGTGATGGCGCGGATGGCGGGCGTCACCTCGGGTCCGAGGCCGCCTGACGCGACGAGCATCATCCGCTCGGTGCGCTCGGGGAACTGGTAGGCGAACTGCATCGCCACTCCCCCGCCGAAGCTGTGGCCCAGGACGGTCACCTTGTCGATGCCCAGCACGGTGAGCAGGTCGCGCATCCCGTTGGCGTAGCCGCCCACGCTGTAGTCGGCGCGCGGCTTGTCGGACAGACCGTGACCGAGCATGTCGGGGGCGATCACCGTGTAGCGCCGCGCCAGGGTGTCGATGACCGGCTCCCAGGTGGTGTGGTCGCACCCGAGGCCGTGAAGGAGCAGCAGGGCCGGGCCCGAACCGGCCTTGACGTAGGCGCGTCGGTGGCCGTGGATCGTGACGTACTGGACCTCGTGCGGGTCGTGGTTCATCTACGGAGCCTTTCCCATGGTGACGTTCAGGATTCAACCAGACCTGGGACCGGTACCGACAGGGGTACCGCCGAAGATCGCCCCACATGCCACAGCCTGAACACGAACGGGCCATGCCGAATCACCCGATCGGAGGTGTTCAGCACCTCGACGCCTCCCCGCAGTGGCCACGTAGTAGCCCCGCAGTAGTTCCGCAGTAGCCTCGCCAGGTGGCCGCTCGCATCCCTCCCGACCCCGGCACTGCCCCGCGGGCCCGCGCAGCGGCTGCGCTGGTCCGCTCGACCGGCCGACTCAGCACGGCTGCGATGTCGCACATGGAGCACGACCTGTCGTGGTTCGGCGACCTGAGTGCCGAGGAACGGTCCTGGGTCGGCCAGATCGTCCAGGCCGGTGTCCGTGGCTTCGTCGACTGGTACCGCGACGAGCAGCCCACCGATCTTCACGGCGGCGAGGGCACGGCCGGGTCCGTCTTCGGCGTCGCCCCCCGCGAGCTGGCCGGCGCCATCACCCTCCAGCAGACCGTCGACCTCGTACGTCTCTCGATCGAGGTCGTCGAGCGGGAGGTCGACGGGGTCGTCGACCCCGACGACCTCGCCGACGTCCGGGCAGCGGTGCTTCTCTACGCACGCGAGATCGCGTTCGCCACCGCCGAGGTCTATGCGCGGGCCGCCGAGGTCCGGGGCGCCTGGGACGCACGTCTGGAGGCCCTCGTCGTCGACTCGGTCGTGCGAGCCGAGACCGACGAGACCATGCTCTCGCGCGCCAGCGCCCTCGGCTGGGGTGCGCGCGGCGACGTAGCAGTCGTGCTGGGCACCCTCCCGGAGCGGCGGACCGACACCGACCTCTTCGACGCCGTAAGACGGCAGGCTCGCGGCGCCGGCATGGACGCCCTGTGCGGGACCCAGGGTGAGCGCCTGGTCGTGCTGCTCGGCGCCGTCACCGATGCCAGGCGCGCCGGCGCGGTCGTGGCCGACCTCTTCGGGGCCGGCGCCGTGGTCGTCGGGCCGCTCATCGACGACCTCGGGTCGGCCCACGTCTCGGCGCGCTCCGCTCTTGCCGCCCATCGCGCCGCCGCCGGCTGGCCGGGGGCGCCGCGCCCGGTGCTCAGCTCCGAGCTGCTCGCCGAGCGCGCGCTCTCGGGTGACGGACACGCCCGACGCCACCTCGTCGACGAGGTCTACCTGCCGCTCGTCGCAGCTCGCAGCGCGCTCGCCGACTCCGTCACGGCCTACTTCGACGCGGGCTCGTCGATCGAGGGTGCGGCACGCGAGCTCTTCGTCCACCCCAACACCGTGCGCTACCGCCTGCGCCAGATCGGCGACCTGACCGGACTGGCCCCGAACGAGCCCCGCGACGCCCTCACGCTCCAGATCGCGCTGATCCTCGGCCGTCAGTCGGGCCGCGTGCCCGACGGCCCGGCAAATTTGTAGGAACCCTACAAAGTTCGAGGTCGAACTTTCGTGCTCGTCAGACGGGTACGACGCCTCGCCGAACGGCACAGTGGTGGTTGTGCTCGTCATCGTCGCTCCCGGTCAGGGAGCCCAGTCTCCCGGCTTCCTCGCGCCCTGGCTGGAGGACGACGTCTTCGCCTCGCGGCTGCACTGGCTCTCCACGGTGGCCGGCCTCGACCTCGCCCACCACGGCACCGTCTCCGACGCCGAGACGATCCGCGACACCCGGATCGCCCAGCCGCTGCTGCTCGCCACCTGCCTGGTGGCCACCCTCGAGCTGTTCCCGCACCCCACCGACGGCTTCAGCCACGTGGGCGCCGTCGCCGGCCACAGCGTCGGCGAGCTGGCGGCAGCCGTCGGCTCGCGGTCCATCACCGCCGAGCAGGCCATGGTCCTGGTCCGCGAGCGCGGCAACGCCATGGCTGACGCCGCCGCCGCAACCCCCACCGGCATGACGGCGGTGCTGGGCGGCGAGCGGGACGACGTCCTGGCCACCCTCACCCGGCACGGACTGGTGGCCGCCAACGACAACGGCCCCGGCCAGGTGGTCGCTGCGGGCACGCTCGAGCAGCTCGCGGCACTGGCCGCCGATCCCCCGACCAAGGCGCGGCTCATCCCGCTCCCGGTCGCGGGGGCGTTCCACACCGAGCACATGGCTCCCGCAGTGGGACACGTCGCCAAGCTGGCGATGTCGGTCTCGACCCACGACCCGCGCATCCCGTTCATCTCCAACCGCGACGGGCAGGTGATCCACGACGGCCGCGAGGTGCTGCGGCGCATCGTCGGTCAGATCTCGCACCCGGTGCGCTGGGACCTGTGCCTGGACACCATGGAGGACCTCGGTGTCACGGGCATCCTCGAGATGCCTCCGGCCGGCACCCTCACCGGGATCGCCAAGCGGGCCCTCAAGGGCGTCGAGACCTTCGCTCTCAAGACCCCGGACCAGCTCGACGATGCCCGCGCCTTCGTGGCCAAGCACGGCGAGGGCTCCCTCATCGACGTCACCCCGACCTGGCGCATGGTGGTCTCCCCCGTCAAGGGCACCTTCCACGTCGACGAGGAGGCCGCCTCCTCCGACGAGCTCGCCGCCGGCGTCCGGATCGGCGAGGTCAGCAGCCTGCGCGACCGGATCAACGTCAGCGCGACGCACGGCGGTCAGGTGATGGAGTGGCTCGTCGAGGACGGCGACCCCGTCGCCCCCGGACAGCCTCTGCTGCGCCTGCACCCGATGGGAGCCGAATGACTACTCGCCCTCAGCTCGCGACGCCTCTCGGCGGCACGCCGGCGACGATCCTCGGGATCGGCGCCTACCGGCCCTCCCGCGTGGTCAGCAACCACGAGCTCGTCGAGGCCATCGACTCCTCCGACGAGTGGATCCAGCAGCGTTCGGGCATCAAGCAGCGACGCTTCGCCACCCCCGACGAGACCATCCAGATGATGAGCGTGGCGGCCTGCCGCGAGGCGCTCGACCGGGCCGGCATCGAGGCCTCCCAGGTCGATGCCGTCATCGTCGCCACCGTCAGCCACCTGATGCAGACCCCGGCCATCGCTCCCGCCATCGCCAGCGAGCTCGGGTGCAGCCAACCGGTCGCCTTCGACATCTCCGCTGCCTGTGCCGGTTTCTGCCACGGGGTGACCCTGGCTTCCGACATGATCCGTGGCGGCAGCGCGACCTACGCCCTCGTCGTGGGGGTCGAGCGGCTCAGCGACATCCTCGACCTCGACGACCGCGGCACCGCGTTCATCTTCGCCGACGGCGCCGGCGCCGTGCTCATCGGACCGAACGAGACCTCGGGCATCGGCCCGGTCGTGTGGGGCTCCGACGGCGAGCACTTCGACTACATCCGACAGCGCGAGGACTGGCGCGACGTGATGGCGTCCGACGCCCCTGTCATGCCCCACCTCACGATGCAGGGCAGCGCCGTCTTCCGCTGGGCCTCCTTCGCCATGGCGAAGGTCGGCCTCGAGGCCGTCGAGCGCGCCGGGGTGAGTGTCGACGACCTCGACTGCTTCGTGCCCCACCAGGCCAACATGCGGATCACCGACGCGATGGCGCGCTCCATGAAGCTGCCCGCCACCGTCAAGATCGCCAGGGACGTCGCCGAGCAGGGCAACACCTCGGCTGCCTCGGTCCCCCACGCCCTCCACCGGATGGTCGCCGACGGCGACGCCCAGTCGGGCGACCTCGCACTTCTCATCGCCTTCGGCGCCGGCCTGGCTTACGCAGCCCAGGTCGTCGTCCTTCCCTGACCAGCACCACCCACCCAGCTCCACCCATCGAAAGGACCACCCCATGGCCACCACCGAAGAGATCCGCTCCGACCTCGCCGACATCGTCAACGAGGTCGCCGGCGTCGAGCAGGACGACGTCCAGCTCGACAAGTCGTTCGTCGACGACCTCGACGTCGACTCGCTGTCGATGGTCGAGGTGGTCGTCGCCGCCGAGGAGAAGTTCGGCGTCACGATCCCCGACGACGAGGTCAAGAACCTCAAGACCGTCGGCGACGCCGTGGCCTACATCGAGCGCGCCGGCTCTTGAGCGCCGCCGACGTGACCCGCACCAGGGTCGTCGTCACCGGTCTCGGGACCACCAGCCCGGTGGGCGGTGACGCGCCGAGCACCTGGGAGGCGCTGGTCGCCGGACGATCGGGCGTACGGCACCTCACCGAGCCCTGGGCCGAGGAGCTGGCGGTCAAGATCGCCGCGCCGGCTCTGGTCGACCCCACCGACATCCTGGAGCGGGTCAAGGCACGCCGCCTCGACCGCAGCTCCCAGCTCGCGATGGTCGCCGCCATGGAGGCGTGGGCCGACAGCGGCCTCGACGTCGCCCAGGCCGCCGGCGATCTCGACGGCGACCGGGTCGGCGTCGCGATGGCCTCCGGCATCGGAGGCGTCAACACGCTGCTGAGCAACTACGACACGCTCAAGGAGAAGGGCCCGCGCCGGGTCTCCCCCCTCGCGGTCCCGATGCTCATGCCCAACGGACCGGCGGCCAACATCAGCCTGTACGTCGGCGCGCGAGCGGCCGTCAACACCCCGGTGTCGGCGTGCGCCTCGGGCAACGAGGCGATCTCGCTGGCCGTCGACCAGATCCGACTCGGCCGAGCCGACGTCGTCGTCGCCGGTGGCACCGAGGCCGCCATCCACCCGCTGCCGATGGCTGCCTTCTCCAACATGATGGCGCTGTCGAAGAACGCCGGCGACCCCACGACCGTGAGCCGCCCGTGGGACACCGGTCGCGACGGCTTCGTCCTCGGTGAGGGCGCCGGCGTGCTGGTGCTCGAGTCCGAGGCTCACGCCCGAGCACGGGGCGCGCGCATCTACGCCGAGGTCCTCGGAGCAGGCATCACCGCCGACTCCCACGACATCGCGCAGCCGGACCCGGCGGGCCGCGGTGGGTCGCGTGCGATCAAGCGCGCACTGCTGGAGTCCGACATCTCGCCGAGCGACATCGTGCACGTCAACGCCCACGCGACGTCGACCCCGCAGGGTGACATCGCCGAGGGCCTGATGCTCCATTCCACCCTCGGGTCGCACGTCGACTCGGTGGTCGTGACCAGCACGAAGTCGATGACCGGCCACCTCCTCGGTGGCGCCGGGGCCCTCGAGGCCGTGGCCACGGTCCTGGCCCTTCACCACCGCAAGGCGCCTCCGACCATCAACCTCGACCACCAGGACCCTGCCGTGCACCTCGACATCGCCACCTCTCCGCGAGACCTGCCTGCCGGCGACATCGCGGCGCTCAACAACTCCTTCGGTTTCGGTGGCGCCAACGTCGCCGTCATCTTTGCGAGCGCGTGAGGCGACTGAGATGACCACCCGCACCGTCGCCGCCAAGCTCCCTCGCGCCGAGGACCCCCGCAACCCGGTCACCCGGCTCGCAGCCCTCGTCGACGAAGGCACCCTCGAGCTCATCACCCCCGACGACGACTCGGGCATGATCGCCGCCATCGGTGCCGTCAACGGCACGCGCGTGGTGGCCTTCTGCTCCGACGCCACGGTCATGGGTGGCGCGATGGGCGACCAGGGTTGCCAGGTCGTCGTCGACGCCTACCACCGTGCGCTGACCGACCGGGTGCCGATCATCGGGCTGTGGCACTCCGGCGGCGCGCGTCTCGCCGAGGGCGTGCTGTCCCTGCACGCCGTGGGTCGGATCTTCCAGATCATGACCCAGGCCTCCGGTGCGATCCCGCAGATCTCGGTCGTGCTCGGCCCCGCCGCCGGCGGCGCCGCCTACGGTCCGGCGCTCACCGACGTCGTCATCCTCGGCCCGGAGGGACGCATCTTCGTCACCGGCCCGGACGTCGTCCGCTCGGTCACCGGCGAGAGCGTCGACATGCTGCGTCTCGGCGGACCTGAGCCGCATGGACGTCGCTCCGGCGTCGTCCACGTCGTCAGCGAGTCCGAGCGCGAGGCACTTGACCGGGCACGTGCGATCACCCACCTGCTGGGCTCCCAGGGAAGCCTGGACCCGGCCTCGGTCGAGGACCGCGACGTCTCCGCCGTCCTGCCGGAGTCGAAGAAGCGCGCCTACGACGTGCACCCGCTGGTCGAGGAGATCCTCGACCAGGGCACCACCCAGGAGCTGCACGCTCGCTGGGCTCCCAACATCGTCACCGCCCTGGGCCGCCTCGGCGGCCGCACCGTCGGTGTCGTGGCCAACAACCCGCTGCGCCTCGGCGGCTGCCTCGACTCCTCCTCGGCGGAGAAGGCTGCCCGCTTCGTGCGCATGTGCGACGCCTTCGGCGTGCCCCTCATCGTGCTCGTCGACGTCCCCGGCTACCTGCCCGGCGTCGGACAGGAGTGGGACGGCGTCGTACGCCGTGGCGCCAAGCTGCTGCACGCCTTCGGCGAGTGCGTCGTGCCCCGCGTGACCCTGGTGACCCGCAAGACCTACGGCGGCGCCTACATCGCGATGAACGCCCGCTCGCTGGGCGCCACGCGAGTCTTCGCCTGGCCCGGCGCCGAGGTCGCGGTGATGGGTGCTGTGGCAGCCATCCGCGTCCTTCACCGCCGCCGGCTGGCCGAGGTCTCCCCCGACATCCGGCCCCAGGTCGAGGCCGAGCTGGCCGCCGAGCACGAGCGGATCGCCGGTGGCGTCGAGAAGGCCGTCGAGATCGGCGTCGTCGACGAGATCGTGGAGCCTCAGCGCACGCGCTCGGCCATCGCGGCAGCGATCCACGACGCCGTCCAGCGCGACGGCGTGCTGCGCGGCCGGCACGGCAACATCCCGCTTTGATCAACCGCGGGCGTCACCAGCTGTGACCGTAACCACTCGGTGTGAGGTGCGTTGATACGTTTGACGAACGTCACAACTGGAGGTTGAGCCATGCTTCGCACGTCCATCGCCCGTCTCGGAACTGCCGCGATGATCACGAGCCTGCTCGTCGTCGGACCCACCGGGTCCGCCGAGGCCCGTGACTTCAAGCCGTGGGGCAAGGCCGTGTCGAAGGACCACGTGCTCAAGCGCGGTTGCCACGACTACTCCTACCGCTACAAGGTCAGGGTCCCGACCGAGGAGTGGCAGGTGGAGATCTTCTTCATCAGCCCCGACGGCACCGGCCTGGCGCACGCCGTCTTCGACTCCAACGCCCACCCGGCCAAGGGCCGCGAGAAGTTCACCGTGTGCCGCCCCTCGACCGAGGTCGGCAAGCACAAGATCAAGATGAAGGTCACGACCGCCGAGGGCGAGACGATACGCAAGGGCTGGGTCAAGCCGACGCGCTTCCGCTTCACAGCCCGCTGACGGGCGGTCGCCGTTCGGGCGATCCTCAGACGACCTGGTGGAGCCAGCGCACGGGCGCGCCGTCCCCGGCGTAGCGGAAGGTCTCGAGCTCGTCGTCCCACGGCTTGCCGAGGAGCTTGTCGATCTCGTGCACGAGGGTGACCTCGCCCATCGCCGACTTCACGACCGCGGCCTTGAGCCGGTCCTCGGGGATCATGATGTCGCCGTGCAGGCCGATGACGGCGTGGAAGACGCCGAGATCGGGGGTGAACGAGTAGCGCGCGCCCTCGGTGACGGTGGTCGGCTCTTCGGTGACCTCGAAGCGCAGGTGGCTCCAGCCACGGAGCGCCGAGGCGATCGAGGCGGCAGAACCGGCCTCGCCGGTCCAGGAGAGCTCGGCGCGGTAGCTGCCGGACTGTGCCGGCTGGGGGGTCCAGACAGCGTTCACGGGCGCGCCGAGAACTCCGCCCACGGCCCACTCGATGTGAGGGCAGAGGGCAGACGTCGCCGAGTGCACGTACAGGACTCCCCTGGTCGTGCTTCGGTTGCTGGTCGTCACATCGGTCTCCTTCATCTCCGGCGCGAGCTACGCCTTCCCCAGCGGGCTCAACAGTGAGATCAAGTGATCTAGTGACAGGTGTGTAGTTAGGTTCTCATTGTGACGCATGGGGCGCCGTTGCGCCAGCCCCGTCGACGCTCAGGTCCATCAGCGTCGCGATGACTTCTTCAGCGATTCCGAGGCCCCCGAGGTGGCTCTCCCCGTCGATGACCCGCAGCTCGGCCGACGGCAGCCGCTCGACCATGTGCTGACCGTGGGCAAACGGCACGATGTGGTCCTCGTCGCCGTGCCACCACACCACCGGCACCTCGACGTCGGACGGGGCGAAACCCCACTCCCGGGTGAAGAGCACCAGGTCGTTCAGCGGAGCCGAGGTCTGGAAGCGCGAGCCGTGCAGCAGGTCGTCGAGGAACATCGCCTTGAACTCCGGGCGACCCAGCAGAGCCTTGTCCCCTGCCGGCTGGACGGCCGCGTAGAGGTCCAGGCCACGACCCGCGAGCGGCTTGACCAGCCGGATCGCCCCGGTGAGCCCGACACCGAGCGGCACCCTGGCAGCTACCAGCGCCGGCGAGAGCTTGACCGCCAGCTGGATGACTCCCCCAGGAGCGGCGTCCACGCCGCGCGTCGGCGCCACACCGCCCAGCACACCCACCGACCGCACGCGGTCGCGAAGCCCGGCGCCGGCGGCCAGGGCGTAGGGGCCACCACCGGACAGACCGATCATCCGAACGTCGTCGACGGCGAGGGCGTCCAGCATCAGCTCGAGGTCCTTGGTCCAGTCGAACAGGTCGGGATACAGGTGAGGGGTCGACGAACCGATCCCGGGTCGATCGATCCCCACCAGCCGCAACCCGTGGTCGAGCGCGTACTGGCGCGCCTCGAGCGGAATCTGACGACGAGCACCGGGGGTGCCGTGCATCCACACGAGCGCCTCACCGCGACGCGAGCCGTACTCGGCAAAGCTCAGCCGGCGGCCATCACGTACGGCGACCGAGCCCTCGAGCGCGGGACGTTCTACTTCCATCATGAGCCGGAGTCTGACACGCCCCTCGGCACGCATCCGAGCGTCTCGCCCGCAGGACGACGCACCTCGATCTAGGCTGCACCCATGCCGACTGCCGAGACCCGCGACACAGGGCTGACCGTGCGCCGCACCCGTTGGTCACGTGCAGCGCTCGCCGGCATCTTCGTCGTCGGCACCCTGGGGCTCATCATCTGGCACGCCAACCACCCCGACGCGCTGCCCACCGACGATCGCGTCGTCAGCGCCAGCACCCCGGTCGACGAACCGGTGTACGTCGGAGTCGCCCGCGGTGTCGAGGGACGCACGCTGCACCTCTCGGGCGTGAAGGTGCACGCCACCAGCAACACCGACGTCAGCGTGACGCCGTTGCTGTGCCGCGGTGGCCAGGTCGAGGCGACCACCGACCCCGCTGCCTTCTGCACCGACCTCGTCAACCCCGAGGGCGAACCCTTCGGCGTCGACGACTCGATCGTCCTCCAGCTCACCAGCGACCAGCCGGCCGTGGCCGTCATCGACCCGGTGCGTCTCGGTTTCCGGGAAAGCTTTCAGTGGGGCACGCTTCCCACCGGCGCGGGCGCCGTCGTCCGCGTGCTGGCTCGCTGAGCTCGATCAGGTCGGGTTGGTCCGACGCTCGAGGTCCTCAGCGCGGGCTGCCGCATCGGTCAGCTCGAGCGAGTCGATGGCGTGGGTGCGGTGGAACCACGCCAGAGCGTCTTCCTCCCGACCCGCAGCAACCAGGGCGTCGGCGTAGGCGTAGCGCAGACGCACGACCCACGGCTGGCGCGACTTGTTGTTGAGCGGGGCGAGCTCGAGGGTGCGCAGCGCGGCGTCAAGCTGACCGAGGTCACGCCGGGCCCCGGCCTCGACGAGGGTCATCTCGGCCTTCGCCTCGGGTGCGAAGTTGACCACCGACGGGCTCTTGGCCAGCTTGAGGGCGTCCTCGGGACGACCCATCGCGCGGTGGCAGTCGGCCATGATCGGCAGGTAGGCGGTGGCACCGTTCATCCGCTTGGCCGCACGCAGCTCGGCGAGCGCCTCGGCGTAGTGACCGGCGGCGTAGGCAGCCTCACCGGTCGCCTCGCGTACGACGGCGAGTCGCGGCGCACGGGCACGAGCGGCGAGGGTGTGCTGGTAGGCCACCTCGGGCTCGTCGTCCAGCAGGGCGCCGGCAGCAGCGAGGTGCCGCGCGACGCGCGCCGCCAGCTTTTCGGGAAGACCCTTCAGCTGAGCAGATATGGCGCGGTCGAGCTCAGCACCGGTGATGTCCTCGGGCAGCGGCGGTCCGTCGTAGACCGCCTGGTCGACGGTACGCGGGATGTCGCGCTTGTCCTCGGGCCGCTTCCAGTCCGTACGACGACCGCCGGAGCCGCGACCGTCAGACGAGCGGCCACCACCACCGCGGTTGTCGGACGACCGGCCTCCGGATCCGCGGCTGTCCGCGTTCCTGCCGTCACCCCTGGCCGCCGGCTTTCCGCCGCGCCCCTGGGGACGTCCACCGTTGGAAGCGCCTCGCGCTCCTCGTCGTTCCTCCGCCACGCTCTTCACCTTTGCTCTTGGGACTGCATCAAACGTACCCCGAAATGAGTAGAGGCCACCCCGGAGGGTGGCCTCTACCAAGTGTTGTCCGGCGGCGTCCTACTCTCCCACAACCTCGCGGTTGCAGTACCATCGGCGCTGACAGGCTTAACTTCCGG
>NZ_JAXMNS010000004.1:0-27459 GCF_034670285.1 Nocardioides sp.
TTGCCCTCGAAGTCGGCGACCGACTCGATGCCGGAGTCGGCCATCGAGACCTGGAGAGTGCCGGAGCGCTGGAAGATCTGGGCGATGTTGGTCAGGTTGGCGCCCTGCTCGATCGAGCCGAGCACCCTGGGCACCCACGCGATGGCGTAGTCGGCATCGCCGTTGGCCAACGCGTCCTGCGGCACGATGTCGCCGCCGGACGGCACGATCTCGACGTCGAGGCCCTCCTCCTCGAAGAACCCCTCCTCGACAGCGGCGTAGTAGCCGGCGAACTGTGCCTGGGGCAGCCACTGCAGCTGCAGCGTCACGTCGGTGAGGCCACCGGCAGCGCTGCCGTTATCGGCGCCTTCCTCGTCGCTGCCGCACGCAGCCAGGGTGGTGGCTGCGAGAGCGATGGTGGCGCCGACCGCGAGACGGCGGCGCAAGGTGTTCAACATGAGGGTTCCTTTCGACGGTCCTGAGCAGAAACGCGCGCCTCGCGACGTTGCAGGGGCGGACGATGTGGAGCGGGGCCGTGCCGGCGGCGAGCCGCGGGCGTCATGACGTGGCCCCGGTCGGAAGCCGCCACTGCACCACTCGTTCGAGCAGCACGGTGACGACGTAGGCGACCAACCCGAGAACGATGGCTGCCGCGACGTAGGCCCAGGCCCGGGCGTACGCGCTGGTGGCAGCGCTGGTGGCGATGAAGCTGCCGAGACCGCCGCGCGGCCCGCCGAAGTACTCCGCGACCAGGGCGGAGATCACGGCGAGGGAGCTGGCGACACGGATGCCGGTGAGCACGAAGGGCGCGGACGACGGCAGGGTCAGGCGGCCGAAGACCTGCCACCCGGACGCCGCGTAGGCGTGCATCAGGTCGCGGTGCGCCGGCGTGGTCTGGCGCAGCCCGCGCACGGTGTTGAGGTAGACCGGCACGAAGGCGGCGATCGCGGCGATCGCCCTGCGGCCGTACTCGCTGTCGGCGCCGTACATCGAGTTGAGCACCGGTGCCAGCGCCACGATCGGCACCACGGCGAGCGCGGCGACGACGTAGGCGAGCATCCCGTCGATCGCCCTTGCCCAGGCGGACAACCCGGCCAGCACGATCCCGACCACGGTGCCGAACGCCAGGCCGATGGCGGCGTTGCCGCCGGTGATCCAGAACGCCTCGCGGACGGCGGCGAAGTTGTCGCGCAGCTCCTCGGAGATCTCGGCCGGCCCGGGCAGGAGGTAGGGCGAGACCTCGACCACCGAGACGAGGTACTGCCACACGGCCAGGCCGATCACCCCGACCAGCAGGGGCGCGGCGACACGGCCGAGGCGCTCGGCACCCTCACCGGTGCGGCCCCTCACCGCTCCTCCGCTCCGCTCGACCCGGACCCGACCGGGGCACCGTGCAGCGCCTCTCGCACCTCGGTGACCTTGGTGAAGAACGCCGGGTCCTCGCGCAGCTTCTGGTCCCGGACGACGTCGCGCCCGAAGCCGGTGACGATCTCCTCGGTGATCCGGCCCGGACGGGCCGACATCACGACCACCCGGTCGGCGAGGAACACCGCCTCGGGGATGGAGTGGGTCACGAAGACGACGGCAGCGCCGGTCTCGGCGGAGATCCGGGCCAGCTCGGCCTGCATGCGCTCGCGCGTCATCTCGTCGAGGGCCCCGAACGGCTCGTCCATCAGCAGCAGCCGCGGCCGCTCGGCCAACGACCTGGCGATAGCCACGCGCTGCTGCATGCCGCCCGAGAGCTGGTCGGGACGAGACCGAGCGAAGTCGGTGAGCCCCACCAGCTCGACGAGCTCGGCCACCCGTCGCTTGCGCTCACCGCGCGAGGCGCCGTGCAGCTCGAGGGGCAAGGAGATGTTGTCGGCGACGGTGCGCCAGGGCAGCAGGCCCGCCTGCTGGAAGGCGATGCCGTAGTCCTGGTCGACCCGGGCCTGGGCAGCGGACTTGCCGAAGACCTTCAACGAGCCGGACGTCGGCGCCTCGAGGTCGGCGATCAGCCGCATCAGGGTCGACTTCCCGCAGCCCGACGGGCCGATCAGGGCGACGAACTCGCCGGCCTCGACGCTCAGCGCCACCTCGGACAGCGCGATCACCTGCGACTTGCGGGAGCCGAAGACCTTGGTGACGCCCTCGACCTGGACGGCGGAGACCGCCAGCACGTTGTCGGCGGGCGCGGGGGGCGCGGCGGGCGCAGCGGGGGGGACCTGCTCGGGGGTGCTCATAAGGCTTCTCCACGTCGGTAGTTGCGCAGCAGCAGGCCGATCAGGCCGATGAATCCGGCAGCGAGCAGCCCGAGCACGACCGCGCCGAAGATCGGCGCCCAGGCCTTCTCGGGGTCACCCGAGGCCTGCCCTGCGTAGGTGATGAGCATCCGGCCGATGCCGTCGGGGTAGACGATCGACACCTCGGCCACGACCGTGCCGACGACGGCGCCGGCGGCGCCGAGTCGCAGGGCGGGCAGCAGGTAGGGAACGCTCGCCGGCAGCCGGACACGCCGCAGCGTCGCCCACCACCCGGCGTCGTAGGTGTGCATCAGCTCGGTGTGGATGCGGTCCGAGGCCTGGAGCCCCCGGAGCGCGCCGACGGCGACCGGGAAGAACGCGAGATAGCTGGCGATCAGTGCGACCGACATCCACGGCGGCCACTCCCAGGTGCCGATCTCGATGCGCGACCCCCAGCTGCGGACCATCGGGGCGAACGCGATCAACGGCACCGTCTGGCTCAGCACGATCCAGGGCAGCAGGCCCCACTCGGCCAACCGCGAGCGCGCCATCAACAGCGCGAGGAGCAGCCCGATCACCGTCCCCGCGACCCAGCCGGCCGCCGCGACACGCAACGAGACACCCACGGCGTCCGCCACGACCCGCCACAGCGCGTCGGCCCCGGCCATGCTGGAGACCGGCTCGCCCAGGCGCTGGACCATGTCCCACACGTGCGGCATCGCGAGGTCGGTGGTGCGCGGCAGGACCCGGTTCTCGCCCACCAGGACGCCGTTCTCGGGGGCGATCGCCTTGTAGGCCTCCCACAACCCGACCGCGGCGGCCAGGCCGAGGACGCCGTACGACGCCGAGCGCACCGCCGGCAAGGCGGCCGTCCGGACAGTCCCCTGAGCAGCGAGAGACACCGTGGTCAGGCCTTCGCCGTCACGTGGTCGCGGAGCTCGGGGATGATCGACTCGCCGTAGACCCGCATCGTCTCCTCCTTGTTGTCGTGCTGGAGGTAGACGGCGAACTGGTCGACGCCGATCGCCTTGAGCTCCTCGAGTTTGGCGATGTGGTCGGCGGGCGTGCCGAGGATGCAGAACCGGTCGACGATCTCGTCGGGCACGAAGTCGGCATGGGTGTTGCCGGCCTGTCCGTGCTCGTTGTAGTCGTAGCCCTCGCGGCCCTTGATGTAGTCGGTGAGGGCCTTTGGAATCTGTACTGCACCGCCGCCGTCATCGCTTCCATCCCCGTAACGGGCCACGATGTCGGCGACGTGGTTGCCGACCATCCCGCCGAACCACCGGCACTGCTCACGCATGTGGGCCAGCGACTCGGGGCTCCCGTCGCCGACGTAGGCCGGTGCGGCGACGCAGAAGGTGATCTCGTCGGGGTCTCGCCCGGCGTCGGTGGCGGCCTTGCGGACCGCACCGATCATCCACTTCGCGATGTCGACGTCGGCGAGCTGGAGGATGAACCCGTCGCCGTGCTCGCCCGTGGTCTTCAGCGCGAGCGGGCCGTAGGCCGCGATCCACACCTCGAGCGCCGAGGTGCGGGCCCACGGGAACTGAAGCGTGGTGCCGTTGATCTCCACCGAGCGGCAGTTGCCCAGCTCGCGGATCACGTGGGTGGCCTCGCGGACGTCCTTGAGCGTCGTCGGCTTGCCGTTGAGCACCCGCACCGCGGAGTCGCCGCGCCCGATCCCGCAGACGGTGCGGTTGCCGTACATCTCGTTGAGCGTGGCGAAGACCGAGGCCGTCACCGTCCAGTCGCGGGTCGCGGGATTGGTGACCATGGGCCCCACGGTGATGCGGTCGGTCGCCGCCAGGATCGCCGAGTAGATGACGTACGGCTCCTGCCACAGCAGGTGGGAATCAAAGGTCCAGGCGTAGTCGAAGCCGTGCTCCTCGGCCTTCTTGGCCAGCGCGATGGTGCGCGCGGCGGGCGGGTTGGTCTGCAGGACGACGCCGAAATCCATGTTGTGTCTTCTCCCGGTGGTTGAGGTGCGAACGAGGAGCCGCTGACGGTGGTGAAACCCCGTCAGACGAGGTACTGCGTCAGCCCGCGCTTGAGGTACTGCCCATGACCGGCCCGCCCGTGGAACGCGCCGTCCGAGACGACCACCGAGCCCCGCGAGACCACGACGTCGACGAGACCGTCGATCTCGTAGCCCTCCCACGCGGAGTGGTCCATGTTCATGTGGTGGGTCTTGCCGACCCCGATCGAGGTGTGGCCCTGCGGGTCGTAGACGACGAGGTCGGCGTCGGCGCCGGGCGCGATCACGCCCTTCTTGCCATAGAGGCCGAACATCCGAGCCGGGGTCGTCGAGGTGAGCTCGACCCAGCGCTCGAGGGTGATCTCGCCCGTCACGACGCCCTGGTAGAGCAGGTCGAGGCGGTGCTCGACCGATCCGATGCCGTTGGGGATGGCGCGGAAGTCGCCGCGTCCGAGCTCCTTCTGGTCCTTCATGCAGAACGGGCAGTGGTCGGTGGAGACCATCTGGAGGTCGTTGGTGCGCAGGCCCTGCCACATGGCGTTCTGGTGGCCCTCCTCGCGCGAGCGCAACGGGGTCGAGCAGACCCACTTGGCGCCCTCGAACTCACCCCACGTCGGATCGCCCTGGGCGCCGAGCTGCTCCTCCAGGGAGAGGTAGAGGTACTGCGGGCAGGTCTCGCCGAAGACGTTCTTGCCGCGGTCACGGGCCGCCGCCAGCTGCGCGACCGCCTGCTTGGCCGACACGTGCACGACGTACAGCGGTGACTCGGTGAGGTCGGCCAGCATGATCGCGCGGTGCGTCGCCTCCTCCTCCATCTGCCAGGCACGTGCGACACCGTGGAAGTAGGGCGTCGTCTTGCCGGCGTTGTAGAGCTGCTCGGCGAGGACGTCGATGGCCGGGCCGTTCTCGGCGTGCATCATCGTCATCAGCCCGAGCTCGGCGGCCTTCTGCATCGCCTTGAGGATCTGGGCGTCGTCGGAGTAGAAGACGCCGGGGTAGGCCATGAAGAGCTTGTAGGAGGTGATGCCTTCGTCGACCAGGGTCTCCATCGCCTTGAGCGACTGCTCGTCCACCCCGCCGATGATCTGGTGGAAGCCGTAGTCGACCGCGCAGTTGCCGCCGGCCTTCTCGTGCCAGGCGGCCAGTCCCGTCTCGACGGCCTCGCCGGTCTTCTGCACGGCGAAGTCGATGATGGAGGTCGTGCCGCCCCAGGCCGCCGCGGTGGTGCCCGACTCGAACGTGTCGCTGGCCTCCGTGCCCCCGAAGGGCAGCTGCATGTGGGTGTGGGCGTCGATGCCGCCCGGTATGACGTACTTGCCGGTCGCGTCGATCACGCGGTCGACCGAGCCGGCGAGGTCGTGCCCCAGCAGGCTCGAGCCGGGCGCGAGAACGGCGACGATCTGCTCACCGTCGACGAGCACGTCGGCGGCGGTGCGGCCGGTCGAGCTGACGACGGTGCCGCCGGTGATCAGCAGGGTGCCCACGGCGTACCCCCTCAGGCCTTGGCGATCAGGGCGTAGGAGTCGGGACGACGGTCGCGGTAGAACTGCCAGTCGTCACGCATCTGCTGCACCATGTCGAGGTCGAGGTCGCGCACGAGCAGCTCTTCCTCGGTGCCCGAGCCGACCTCGCCGATGAAGTTGCCGCGGGGGTCGATCACCTGGCTGGTGCCGTAGAAGTTGACCGCCTCGTCGCCGTACTCGTTGTCCTCCAGCCCCACGCGGTTGGGCTGGAGCACGAAGTAGCCGTTCGCCACCGCGGCGCACGGCCCCTCGACCTCCCACAGCCGGTTGGACAGGCCGGGCTTGGTGGCGTTGGGGTTGAACACCATGTGGGCCCCGCCGAGGCCGAGCTCGCGCCAGCCCTCGGGGAAGTGCCGGTCGTAGCAGATGTAGACGCCGATCTTGCCCACCGACGTGTCGAACACGGGGTAGCCGGTGTTGCCGGGGCGGAAGTAGAACTTCTCCCAGAACTTCTCCACGTGCGGGATGTGGTTCTTGCGGTAGGAGCCGAGCACGGTGCCGTCGGACTCCACGACGACCGCGGTGTTGTAGTAGACGCCGGTCTGCTCCTCCTCGTAGATCGGGAGGATCATCACCAGCTCGAGCTCCTTGGCCAGCGCCGCGAACCGCTGCACGATCGGGCCGTCGACGGGCTCGGCGTAGCGGTAGTACTTCTGGTCCTGGGTGATACCGAAGTACGGCCCGTAGAAGAGCTCCTGGAAGCACATCACCTGCGCGCCCTGGGCCTTCGCCTCCCGGGCGAACTCCTCGTGGCGATCCAGCATGGAGGCCTTGTCGCCGGTCCAGGTGGTCTGGGAGATGGCTGCTCGCACGATCGTCACGCGGGTTCCTCCAACAGGTCGGGGCTTGCCTGGTAACTGTTATCTTCCGACTTGAACATTTCTCTTTCATTTCTGCTCTGTCAAGGGTTTCGGTGTTTCGAGGAGGCGACGTGCTCTCGCTGACGGGCCTTGAGGACCGCACGCCCAAGGGCATCGCGGGTGAGTTCAGCCGGGCGATCCGCTCCGGCGTCCTCGCTCCGGGCGACCGCCTGCCGACGGTGCGCGACGTCGCCGCCGAGCTCGGGGTCTCCCCCGCCACTGTCAGCGCGGCCTGGCAGGCGCTGCGCCGTACGGGCCTGGTGGTCTCGCGCGGACGCGCCGGCACGTTCGCGCGCGACGACCCGACCACCTGGTTGAGCCCCCGGGTCCGCGACCTCGTCGGCGGGTCGGTGAGCGCCGGCGACACCTCGTTGCGCTTCGACCTCTCACGCGGCACCCCCGACCCAGCGCTCCTGCCGGCACTGGGACCGGCGCTGAGCCGGGTCTCGGCACGGGCCTCGACCCTCGCCTACCAGGAGGAACCCGTGCTGCCGCGGCTGCGCGAGGTGCTGACCGCCACCTGGCCCAACGCTGACGACACGATCACCGTCGTCGACGGCGCCACCGACGGCATCGCACGCGTGCTCGAGCACCTGGTGTCGTACGGCGACCGCGTGGTGCTGGAGTCGCCGGGGTTCCCACCGTTCTTCGACCTGGTGGAGTCGCTCGGGGCCGAGGTCGTGCCCGTCGGGGTCGACGCGGAGGGCGTGCTGGTCGACGACCTGCGCGTCGCGCTCGACACGCGTCCGGTCGCCGTCGTCCTCCAGCCGCGGGCGCACAACCCCACCGGGGTCTCCCTCTCGGCCACCCGGGCCGCGGCACTGGCGCGAGTGCTCGCACGCGGCGCCGAGCCCGGACCGTGGGTGATCGAGGACGACCACTCCGGCGCCATCAGCACCTCGCCGGACGTCTCGCTCAGCACGCTGCTGACGGGCCGGGTCGTGCACGTGCGCAGCTTCTCGAAGTCCCACGGACCCGACCTCCGCATCGCCGCCCTCGGCGGCCCCGCTGCGATGATCGACGCGATCGTGCAGCGCCGGATGCTCGGACCGGCCTGGACCTCGCGGATGCTTCAGTCGATCCTGCTCGACCTGCTCACCGAGGCCTCGTCGATGGACGAGGTGGCCGAGGCCAGGCGGCAGTACTTCGGACGCCAACGTGACCTCGTCGCCGCGCTGGCGTCGTACGACGTCTCGGTGGCGACGCCGGACGGCATCAACCTGTGGCTGCCGGTGGCCGACGAGCGCGCCGCACTGCTCCACCTCGCCGCGACCGGCATCCGCGCCGCCGCCGGACGCCCGTTCGTGGCCGCCGGCTCACCGGTCTCCCCGCACGTGCGCGTGACCGCCGGCCTCGTCACCGCCGACCACGTGGACGACGTCGCCGCAGCGCTGGCCGGTGCCGCCCTCGCCGTCCGATAGTCCCTTACGAAGTGGCCCCTCCGCGGCCCGATCAGGGGCCACTTCGTAAGGGACTACCGCAGACGGGCGGTCCCGGATGGTGCGATGCTGCAGTGATGGCCGAGCCGACCGCCACCACCGGCGCCCTCACCGCAGCCGCCAACCACGCGCAGCGGTGGCTGGACACCGTCGCGACGCGCACGATTCCGGCGCGCGTCGACGTGGAGTCCCTCCTGCCGCTGGTGGGCGGCGCGCTCCCCGACGAGGGCTGCGACGCCGTCCGAGTGGTCGACGAGGTCGCAGCCGTGGAGTCCGGGCTGATGGCCAGCCAGTCCGGCCGCTTCTTCGGCTGGGTGATGGGCGGGACCCTGCCGGCGGCGCTGGCAGCCGACTGGCTCGTCAGCGCCTGGGACCAGAACGCCGGGATGCGCGACGCGACGCCCGGAGTCGTGGCGCTCGAGGAGGCGGCCGCCCGGTGGATCCTCGACCTCCTGCACCTGCCCTCCGGGTCGGACGTCGGCTTTGTCACCGGCGCGACGATGGCCAACTTCACCTGCCTGGCCGCTGCCCGCGGAGCGGTCCTGCAGCGTGTCGGTCACGACGTCCACGCCGACGGCCTCACGGGTGCACCTCGCCTGCACGTGCTCGTCGGGCAGGAGCGCCACGACACCGTCGACCTCGCGCTGCGCTACCTCGGCCTCGGTACGCCGACCGTCGTCGCCGCCGACGAGCAGGGGCGGATGCGCCTCGACGCGCTGGCCGAGGCCCTGGACGCCGTACCGGCCGACGCCCCGCTGATCGTGTGCCTCCAGGCCGGCAACGTGCACTCCGGCGCCTTCGACCCGGTGGCGGAGGCCGCCGAGCTCGCCCACGCCCGCGGGGCTTGGGTGCACGTCGACGGCGCCTTCGGCCTCTGGGCCGCGGCCTCCCCCCGCCTGACAGCACGGCTCGGCGACCTCGGCGCCGCCGACTCGTGGACGACCGACTCCCACAAGACGCACAACACGCCGTACGACTGCGGCGAGGCGATCGTGCGTGACCCCGCCGCGATGCGGGCGGCGATGGGGGTGCACGCGAGCTATCTGCTGGCCGAGGAGTCCGGTCCCGGCAACCCTTACGAGCGCGTGCCAGAGCTGTCGCGCCGCGCGCGCGGCGTGCCGGTCTGGGCGGCGCTGCGCTCCCTGGGCCGCACCGGGGTGACCGAGCTCGTCGACACCCTGGCCGACCGGGCCGTCGCGATCGCGGCGGGGCTGAGCGCGCTGCCCGGCGTGCAGATCCTCAACGACGTGACCTACACCCAGGTGTGTCTGTGCCTCGAGTCCGACGAGCAGACCAAGGCTGTCGGAGCGCGCCTCCACGAGGACGGGCGGATCCTGCTCTCGGCCTCCCACTGGCAGGGTCGCGCCGTGCTCCGGATCTCGGTGAGCAACGCCCGCACCAGCGCCGCCGACGTGGCCACCGTGATCGAGGCCGTGGCCTCAACGCTGCGATAGTCCCTTACGAAGTGGCCCCTCGTGGGCCCGATCAGGGGCCACTTCGTAAGGGACTATCTCCGCGGGCGGACGACGAACGGCGCCCGCCCCCACCTGGGGGACGGACGCCGTCCGGCTGCATCAGACGCGTCTGGGACGCAGCGGTTCGATCAGCTCGGGAACGAGCCGCCCGACGCCGCGAGGTCGCGCAGCCAGGCGGTCGGCACGAACCGCTCGCCGTACGCCTCGGCGAGCTCGTCGGCACGCTTGACGAACGCGGCCAGGCCGATCTCGCCGTCGGTGCCCTCGTAGCCGGTCATGAACTGCGCAGCACCACCGGTCATGGGCGGGAAGCCGATGCCCATGATCGAGCCGATGTTGGCGGCCGCGGCCGAGGTGACCACGCCCTCCTCGAAGCACTTGGCGGTCTCGAGCGCCTCGGCGAACAGCATCCGGTCCTTCATGTCCTGGAAGGGGATCTGGTTCTCGGCGATCGGGAACTCGTCCTTCAGCCCGGCCCACAGCGAGCCGCGCTTGCCCTCCTCGTACTCGAAGAAGCCCTTGCCGACCAGGCGCGAGGAGCGACCGAGCTCGATCATCTTGGCGACGACCGGCACGCCCGGGTGCTGGGTGTACGTCGTCCCGTCGCGCTCGGCGGCGTCCTTGGAGGCCTTCTCGATCTTGGCCATGAGCTCCATGTTGAGCTCGTCGGTCAGCTGGAGCACGCCGACCGGGTAGCCGGCCTGCGTGGTGGCCCGCTCGATCGACATCGGGTAGCAGCCCTCGGAGAGCATCGCGAGCCCCTCCATGACCTGGGTGCCGATGACACGCGAGGTGTAGAAGCCGCGGCTGTCGTTGACGACGATCGGGGTCTTCTTGATCTGCTGGACGACGTCGAAGGCCATGGCGAGCGCCTTGTCGGAGGTCTCCTTGCCGCGGATGATCTCGACCAGCGGCATCTTGTCGACGGGGCTGAAGAAGTGCAGACCGATGAAGTCGGCGGGGCGGTCGTCGCCCTCGGCGAGCTCGGTGATCGGCAGCGTCGAGGTGTTGGAGCACAGCAGCGCGTCGTCGTTGATGAACGGCATGATCTCGGCGAAGACCTTGGCCTTCAGCGAGGGGTCCTCGAAGACGGCCTCGATGACGAGGTCACAGCCGGTCAGGTCGGACGGGTCGGCGGTCGCGGTGATCCGACCGAGCATCTCGGCCGACTTCTCCTCGGTGAGCTTGCCGCGGCTGATGCCCTTGGCGTTGAGCTTCTCCGAGTAGGCCTTGCCCTTGTCGGCGTTCTCCTGCGAGACGTCCTTGAGCACGACCTCCATGCCCGCGCGGGCACAGGAGTAGGCGATGCCGGCGCCCATCATGCCGGCGCCGAGGACGCCGACCTTCACGGCCTTGTAGGGCTCGATGCCCTTGGGGCGCTCGGTGCCGGCGTTGATCGCCTGCAGGTCGAAGAAGAACGCCTGGATCATGTTCTTCGAGCCCTGGTTGACGATCAGGTTGGTCAGGTAGCGCGACTCGATGCGCGAGGCGGTGTCGAAGTCACGGCTGGCACCCTCGACGGCCGCGCTCAGGATCGCGCGGGCGGCGGGGTAGACGGCGCCCTTGGTCTGCTGGCGCAGGAGCGCCGGGAAGGCCGGGAGGAACGACGCCAGGGCCGGGGACGTCGGGTTGCCGCCGGGCATCTTGTAGCCGGGGGCGTCCCAGGGGTTCTGCGTGACCTCGGGGTTGGCCTTGACCCACGCCTTCGCGGCGGGGATCAGCTCGTCCTGCGTGGCGACGAGGTCGTCGACGAGGCCCTTCTCCTTGGCCGGACCGGCCTTGAACTGCGCGCCCGTGAGGAGGAACTCCATCAGGCCGGCCTGGAGACCGAACTTGCGCACGATGCGGGTCACGCCGCCGCCGCCGGGCAGCAGGCCCAGGCTCGACTCGGGCAGACCGACGGTGACCTTGGCGTCGTCGACGGCGATGCGGTGCTTGGCGGCCAGGCAGATCTCGTAGCCGCCGCCGAGGGCGGCGCCGTTGATCGCGGCCACGACGGGCTTGGGCAGGCGCTCGAGGCGGCGCAGGGCGGCCTTGACGTTCTCCGACATGGCGAAGACCGAGGCGGCGTCGTCCTTGCCGGCCTTGATCATGCCCTTGAGGTCGCCGCCGGCGAAGAAGGTCTTCTTGGCGCTGGCGATCACGACGCCGGCGACGGAGTCGGCGTCCGCGGCGATCTCGTCCTCGAGGCGCTGGACGGCGGCCTTCATCGACTCGATGTAGAGCGGGTTCATGGTGTTGGCCGACTGGTTGGGGTCGTCCAGCGTGAGGGTGACGATGTTGTCGGCGTCCTTGTCGTAACGGACCGACGTCTCAGTGCTCGTTGCAGTGGTGCTCATGCGTGAAGGGGTTCCTGTCTCAAGTCGTGTGTCGTACGGCGGGGGTGGTGACGGCTGCTTCCCGGCTCACGAGGTTTCGACGCGCTCGTGCGACCTCGCGAGCTCGGTCGCGTCGCTTGCTCTACCCATTGCTTGGTGTGGTGGAGCGACGTCTGTCCTCGCAAGCTCGGTCAGACGAGCTCCACCACAGTCGCAATGCCCATGCCGCCGCCGACGCAGAGCGTGGCGAGGCCGCGCTTCTGGTCGCGACGCTCGAGCTCGTCGATGAGGGTGCCGAGGATCATCGCGCCGGTCGCACCGAGCGGGTGACCCATGGCGATCGCGCCGCCGTTGACGTTGGTGATCTCGTCGGAGATGCCCATGTCGCGCATGAAGCGCATGGCGACGGCGGCGAACGCCTCGTTGATCTCGAAGAGGTCGATGTCCTTGACCTCCAGGCCGGCCTTGCCGAGCGCCTTGCGGGCGGCCGGGGCGGGACCGGTGAGCATGATCGTCGGGTCGGCGCCCGAGACGGCCATCGAGATGATGCGGGCGCGGGGCGTGAGGCCGAGGTCGATGCCGACCTGCTCGGTGCCGATCGCCATCAGGGCGGCGCCGTCGACGATGCCCGAGGAGTTGCCGGCGTGGTGGACGTGGTTGATCTTCTCCAGCCAGTGGTACTTCTCCAGCGCCACGTCGTCGAAGCCGGCGTCCTTGCCGATCTGGGCAAAGCTCGGCTTGAGGCCGGCCAGGCCCTCGACCGAGGTGTCGGGGCGAATGGTCTCGTCGGTGTCGAGCACCGTGAGGCCGTTGAGGTCGGTGACCGGGATGACCGAGTTGGCGTGGTAGCCGTTGGCCCAGGCCTTCGCGGCGCGGTGGTGCGACTCGGCGGCGTAGGCGTCGACGTCCTCGCGGCTCCAGCCCTCGATCGTGGCGATCAGGTCGGCACCGATGCCCTGCGGCACGAAGCCGGTGGTCAGCGCGGTGGCCGGGTCCTGGGCCCAGGCGCCACCGTCGGAGCCCATGGCGACGTTCGACATCGACTCGACGCCACCGGCGAGGATCAGGTCCTCCATGCCACCGCGGATGCGTCCGGCGGCCTGGTTGACGGCCTCGAGGCCGGAGGCGCAGAAGCGGTTGAGCTGCACACCGGCGACGGTGTCGGGGTAGCCGGCCGCGAGGGCGGCGGTCTTGGCGATGTCGCCCCCCTGCTCGCCGACCGGGGAGACGACACCGAGCACGACGTCGTCCACGCGGGCGGGGTCGAGGTTGGGGTTGCGCTTGCGGACCTCGTCGAGGAGACCGACCATCAGGTCGACGGCCTTGACCTCGTGGAGCGATCCGTTGGCCTTGCCCTTGCCGCGCGGGGTGCGCAGGTGGTCGTACACGAATGCTTCTGCCATGACCTCGTCCTTGCCGTAGTACAGCTCGTGGTCGAGCTGGGTGGGGTGTGCGGTGTTGCGTCCCACGATTGTGACACCAATACTGTCACTGTCGTCAAGACACGTCTGGACAGGGTCGGGAGACGAGATGAGCGAGATCGCCGACATCGGTGAGGTGAGCGGGGCCGCACGGACGGCGCCGGAGTCGTTGCTGACTCTCGACGAGCTGACGGCCCGGGTCGGACTGAGCGTGCGCAACGTGCGTTTCTACACCACCCGCGGCCTTGTGCCGCCCCCGATCCGGCGCGGTCGGAGCGGCTACTACTCCCCCGACCACGTCGCCCGGCTCGAGCTCGTGCAGGAGCTGCAGGCGCACGGCTTCACCCTCGCCGCCATCGAGCAGTACGTCGCCGGGCTGCCGATCGACGCGACCCCCGCCGACATCGCGCTCCAGCGCACGATGCTCGCTCCGTGGCAGTCCGACCGACCGGTGCGCCTGACGCACGACGAGCTCGCCGCCAGGATCGACCGGCGTCTGGACGAGGAGGTTCTCGAGACCCTTGTCGCCCTCGGCGTCGTGTGTGCCCGTGAGGACGGCGACCTCGACGTCGCCCTCACCCAGCTCTCGGTCGGCCTGGGCCTGCTCGACCTCGGCTTCCCCATCGAGGCGGCCCGCGCCGCCTCGGCGGTCTACCTCGAGCACGGGCGGCAGATCGCCCACGAGCTGTACGACGTCTTCCGCCGCCTGGCGTGGCCGCGCTACAAGGAGGCCGGCGCCACGCCCGAGACGATCCAGGCCGTCGTCGAGCGGCTCAAGCCGCTCTCGATCGCCTCGCTGGTCGCCGCCTACGAGCAGGGCATGGACGACACCAAGCGGGAGAACATAGCTCACCGCACGACCTAGTGAGCGCAGGACGGCCCGCCACCTCAGCGAGGTGACGGGCCGTCCTGGACTGTCTGGGTGCGCTACTGGTCAGCGGCGCCCGGAGGAGAACGACGCGGGGCTGTGGTTGGTCGTCGAGGCCGCGCCTGCGCCACCACGCCGACGGTTGCGGTTGCCACCGCCACCGGTGCCGCCGGTGCCGGCAGCCGAGCCGCCCTGCTTGGCGGACGAACGCTGGCCACCGCCGCCGTTGCCACCACCGTTGCCGCCGCGGCCACGACCGCGGCCGGCGCCACCGGAGCCGGAGCCGGAGCCCGCGGGCTTCGGCGAGCGCGAACGCTGCGGCTGGGCCGGGACGTCGATCTCGAGGCCGCCGGGCACCAGGGTGCGGTCGCCGGGAGCGAGCTGGGCGAGGAGCGGGTGACGGGCGCCGTCGACGCGCGTGGTGTCGGCTTGATGCCGGCCGCGCGAGTCAGGGCACGCACGTCGCGCACCTGCTCGTCGGTCATCAGCGTGATGACGGTGCCCGAGTTGCCGGCGCGAGCCGTACGGCCCGAGCGGTGCAGGTAGGCCTTGTGCTCGGTGGGCGGGTCGGCGTGGACGACGAGCGCGACGTCGTCGACGTGGATGCCGCGCGCAGCGATGTCGGTGGCGACCAGCGTGGTGGCCTTGCCGGAGTGGAACGCCTCCATGTTGCGGGTGCGGGCGTTCTGGCTCAGGTTGCCGTGCAGGTCGACCGACGGGACGCCGGACTTGTTGAGCTGGCGGGCCAGCGCCTTCGCACCGTGCTTGGTGCGGGTGAAGACGACCGTGCGGCCGGGGGCCGAGGTCAGGTCGACCAGGATCGGGATCCGCTGCTCGCGAGCGAGGTGGATGACGTGGTGGTCCATCGTGGAGACCGGCGACTGCGCCGGGTCGGCCTCGTGGACGACCGGGGAGCTGAGGAACTTCTTGACCAGGACGTCGATCGCGTTGTCGAGCGTGGCCGAGAACAGCAGGCGCTGACCGGTGCTCGGGGTCGCGCTCAGCAGACGCCGCACGGCGGGCAGGAAGCCGAGGTCGGCCATATGGTCGGCCTCGTCGAGCACGGTGACCTCGATGGCGTCGAGACGGCAGTGGCCCTGCTGGATGAGGTCCTCGAGTCGACCGGGGCAGGCCAGCACGATGTCGGCGCCCTTGCGGAGGCCCTGCACCTGCGGGTTCTGACCGACGCCGCCGAAGACGGTCATCGTGGTCAGGCCGGCGGTCTTGGCGAGGGGCTTGAGCGCCTCGTGGATCTGACCGACGAGCTCGCGGGTCGGCGCCAGGATCAGCGCACGCGGCTTGTTGGGCATGGCCGGGAGGTTGGAGTCGAGCAGGCGGGCCACCACGGGCAGCAGGAACGCGTAGGTCTTGCCGGAGCCGGTGCGGCCTCGGCCCAGGACGTCGCGGCCGGCCAGCGAGTCAGGCAGCGTCGCTGCCTGGATCGGCGTGGGGGCGGTGATGCCCTGCTCGGTCAGGACGCGCACGAGGGCGTCCGGCAGGCGCAGGTCGTTGAAGGTGGAGACGGAAGGGGAGGCAGAAGTCATTGGCGACATCACTAACTAGGTGTGTCTCGCCGAGCTGTCCCGCCGGCGGCGGGATCGGGTAAGCAATGCCCTCCGGAGGAGGGGCGCCGGAATCCACCCGATGACGATGGGGGATCTGCGCGGGAGCCGGCGGCAAGACTGGCCGAGCTCTGCGACCGAACTTACTGCACCAGGCACTGAAGGCTTGCATCTTCGAGCAGCGCTGCCGTGTGAGACCGCGCACGTCTGCGCCCCACACCGGATCCCCCGTATCACGACTGCGGGTGAGCCTCCACGACGTCACGAGGCCCTAGGGTTGGCGTCATGCAGACCGTTCTCGTCACCGGTGCGACCGGCTTCGTGGGTCGCCGGCTCACCCCCGTCCTCGTCGTGCGAGGCCTCGACGTCCGCGCCATGACTCGTCGTCCCGAGCAGTACGACGGCCCGGGCACCGCGGTGGCCGGCGACGTGCACGACCCCGCGAGCCTCGACGCCGCCCTGACGGGTGTCGACGTCGCGGTCTACCTCGTGCACTCCCTCGACGACGACGACTTCGAGCGCAAGGACGCCGAGGCCGCCGTCACCTTCGGCAAGGCCGCGGCGAAGGCCGGCGTCCAGCAGATCGTCTACCTCGGTGGCCTCGGCGCCGAGGACGACGACCTCTCGCCGCACCTGCGCTCGCGTCGCGAGGTCGAGACCAAGCTGGGCGAGGGCGGCGTGCCTGTCACCGTGCTCCGCGCCGCCATCGTGGTCGGCGCCGGTGGCATCTCGTGGGAGATCACCCGCCAGCTGGTGAAGAACCTGCCGGCCATGATCGTGCCCAAGTGGGTCAACACCCGCACGCAGCCGATCGCGATCGACGACGTGATCCGCTACCTCGACGGCGTGATCGGCCTCGAGGGTGCCCTCGGCAAGGTGCTCGAGATCGGCGGGCCCGACAAGCTCACCTACCTCGAGATGATGCAGGAGGCGGCCCTGGTCATGATCGGTCGCCGCGTGCCCATCGTGACCGTGCCCGTGCTGACGCCGTCCCTGTCGTCTCACTGGATCGCCTTCGTCACCGACGTCGACACCACGACCGCGAAGAACCTCATCGACTCGATGGCCACCGAGGTCGTGGTGAAGGACGACTCGATCCTGACCCTCGTGCCCGGCGACACGATCAGCTATGCCGACGCGGTCAAGCAGGCGATCGACGAGAGCGGCGGCTCCAAGAAGAAGAAGTAGTCGCCACGCGGCGCTACACGCCGAAGATGACCGGCAGCGCGAAGAGCATCGAGAGCGACCAGGTGCAGTGCGTGATGATCGGGGCGAGGATGCCGCCGGACGCGCGCCGCTGCAGGCCCACGAGGACGCCGAGCAGGATCGCGGCGAAGGCCAGCATCACGTTGCCCGTGGCGAGCGTCGCCACGGTGTAGGCGAACGTCGTCCAGAGCACCGGGCGGCTGGTGATCGCGGCGTACGCCGCTCCGCGGAAGAAGAGCTCCTCGGCGATCCCGTTGACGGCGGTGATCAGGACGAGCACCGGGAGGTAGCCCTCGGTGGCGAACCCGAGCACGCCCCGCACCTGCTCGGCCAGCGGCGGGATCTCACGCACCACGAGGGCGCCCACCACGAAGACGAGGGCCAGCCCGGCTCCCATGAGGAAGGGCTGCACGATCGGGCGGACGTGCAGGTCGCGTCGCACCATCCGGCCGAGGTAGATAGGGCCGGAGGCGAAGGCGCCGATCGTCCAGACGGCGGCGAGCACGAGGGAGAAGACGACGAACTGGGTGCTGCCCTGGTCGAGGCGGAGCAGGATGCCGAGCACCGCAGCGCCGAGCACAACGAACACGACGGTCACGAGCTGACGCCGCCGCAGCTCCTGCGCACTCTGACGGTGGTCGCGCGGGACGACGTCCCACAGCGACCGCTCGATCCACTGCTTCACCACTGACTGATCACCGGCTCATCATCTTGGCTGCACGTCTCGGACTGTGACTGGAGTGAAACGCGATCACCCCTCGCCAGGAAACGCTACCGGCGAGGGGTGATCTACTTCTGGAGGTACCGACCGGGTCGGGCCCGGCTCAGCGGGTGACTACTTGGTCAGCCCGTCCTTGAGGTCCTTGGCAGCGTCCTTGACCTTCTCGACGCCGTCCTTGAGGGAGGCCGACGCCTGGTCGCCCTTGCCCTCGGCCTCGAGGCTCTCGTTGCCCGTGGCAGACCCGGTGTGCTCCTTGGTCTTGCCCTTGAGGTCTTCGGTCTTGTTGCCGATCTTGTCGTCGAGTCCCATGTGTTCCTCCTGTATGACGAGTGAGCGGCGCCGGGGCGCCGCCTGTTGACTCCAATCAACCACGAGATCGCGGGGCAGACACCGCCCGTGAGGGTGACGGTGCGGCGTTCAGGGCGTGAAGCGCAACACACCGTCGTCGATGTCGTTGCGGCGGATCGTGCGCACGTCGACGAGGTAGTTCTGCTTGAGCATCCACGGCGCCCGGTCGCCCTGCCGCGGGAGTCCGTCGAGCGCGCGCTGGATGTAGCCGGAGGCGAGGTCCATGAAGGGCCGCTCCCCGACCGCCGGGTCCTTGACGGGGACGGCGCTCCGCCGGCCCGTGCGGTCGAGGTGGTCGAGGAAGCGCACGACGTACTCCCCGACGAGGTCGGCCTTGAGCGTCCACGAGGCGTTGGTGTAGCCGATTGTGAAGGCGAAGTTGGGCAGGCCGCTGACCATCAGGCCCTTGTAGGTCATCTGGTCGTCGGCCTGCTGCACGACGCCGTCGACGGTGAGGTCGATGCCGCCGAACAGCTTGAGCTTGAGCCCGGTCGCGCTGACGACGATGTCGGCCTCCAGCTCCTCACCCGAGGTGAGTCGGATGCCGGTCGGCGTGAAGGTCTCGATCGTGTCGGTGACGACGCCGGCCTTGCCCGAGCGCAGCGCCTTGAAGAAGTCGCCGTCGGGCACCACGCACAGGCGCTGGTCCCAGGGGTTGTACGGCGGCAGGAAGTGCTCGTCGTACGCCGTGCCCTCGGGCAGCTGCGGCTCGGTGAGCTTGCGCAGCAGCCCCTTGGCCTTGTCGGGGAACTTGCGGGCGAACTGATAGCTGGCGACCATCCGCAGGACGTTCTTCCAGCGCACGATCGGGTAGGTGAGCCTGGTCGGAAGCGGGGCGAGGCGCTTGGCCCACGAGTCGGTGCCGGGCTGCGGGAGGATGTGGGTCGGGGTGCGCTGGAGCATCGTGACGTGCCCCGCGGTCGGCGACATCGCCGGCACCAGGGTCACGGCGGTGGCTCCCGAGCCGATGACGACGACCTTCTTGCCCGCGTAGTCGAGGTCCTCGGGCCAGAACTGCGGGTAGATCAGCTCGCCCTCGAAGTCCTCGGCGCCGGGGAAGGCCGGGGCGTGGCCCTCCTCGTAGTCGTAGTAGCCCGAGCAGCTCCACAAGAAGCTGCACGTCAACGTGAGCGGCGCGCCGTCGTGGTCGACCTGGACGGTCCAGCGCGCGGTGGCGGAGTCCCAGTCGGCGCCCGTCACGCGGTAGCGGTAGCGGATGAGCTTGTCGACCTCGTACTCCTCGGCGACCGTGCGCACGTAGTCGAGGATCTCCGCACCCCCGGCCAGGGCGGTGTCGCCCGGCCAGGGACGCCAGCGGTAGCCGAAGGTGAACATGTCGGAGTCGGAGCGGATGCCGGGGTAGCGGAAGAGGTCCCACGTGCCGCCGCTGGCCTCGCGCGCCTCGAGGATCGCGACGCTGCGGCCGGGGTGGCCGGTCTTCAGCTGGCAGGCGGCCCCGATGCCGCTCAGGCCGGCGCCGATGATGAGGACGTCCACGTGCTCGACTTCTGTCATGACGAGACGGTAACCCTGATTTGACGGGTGTTAAATAGGTTCATCCGAATCGTGGGCCTCAGGCCTGCACGGCGACGCCGCTGTCGATCAGCGCGTCGACGTCCGCGACGCCCCAGGCGGTCAGCGCCGCGCGGGTGTGCTCGCCCGCGCCGGGCGGCGGGAGCGAGATGGTGGCCTCGGTGCGCGAGAAGCGCGGTGCCGGTGCCGGCTGCGTCATCCCGTGCGCCTCGACGAACGTGCCGCGGGCCGCGAGGTGCGGGTGCTCGAAGGCCTGGCTGACCGGGATGATCCCGGCCACGCAGGCATCGGTGCCCTCGAAGATCTCGATCCACTCGGCCTGGGTCTTCGACTTGAACGACTCGGTGAAGACGCGACGCATCTCGTCGTACTCCCCCAGGTCGGCCTGGCCGGGGCAGCTCTCCTTGACCCCGAGGATCGTCACGAGCGCGTCGAAGAACTGCGGCTCGAGGGCCCCCACCGACATGTGCAGCCCGTCGGAGGTCTCGTAGACGTCGTAGAACGGGATGCCGCCGTCGAGCAGGTTGCCGGCGCGCTCCTCCTTGTAGCCACCCGAGGCGAGGAAGGCGGCCGTCATCGCGTTGAGGTGGGCGGTGCCGTCGACGATCGCGGCGTCCACCACCTGGCCCTGGCCGGAGATCTTCGACTCGAGCAGCGCCGCGAGGATGCCGATCACGAGGTAGGTCGACCCACCACCGAAGTCGCCGACGAGGTTGGCCGGGAAGTGCGGCTTGTCCTTGTCCTGGCCCAGACCGAAGAGGGTGCCGGTGATGGCGATGTAGTTCATGTCGTGCCCGGCCGCCTGCGCCAGCGGACCGGTCTGGCCCCAGCCGGTCATCCGGCCGTAGACGAGGCGCGGGTTGACCGCCAGGCAGTCGTCTGGCCCGAGGCCGAGGCGCTCGGTGACGCCGGGTCGCATGCCCTCGATCACCACGTCGGCGTCCTTGATGAGGTCGAGCACGACCTGGACGGCGGCCGGATTTTTCAGGTCGAGCGCGACGCTGGGCCGCCCGCGGTTGAGGAGCATCGTCTTGCCGCCGGCGAGCGCCTGACCGCCGGGACGCTCCACCCGGATCACGTCGGCGCCGAGGTCGGCCAGGATCATGCAGGCGTGCGGACCGGGTCCGATGCCGGCGATCTCGACGACCTTGACGCCCTTCAGCGGTCCGGTGCCCTGGCCCAACGTGATGGTCCCCGTTGAAGTCTCCGTAGTCATGGGCGCGATCCTGCCAGTTCCACTGTCATGGTCGGGGCGCGTCTGGCATGTAACACGGCTAGGCCGGCGGCAGCACCCGCCGCAGGAACTGCCGCGTGCGCTCCTCGCGCGGGTCGGTGAAGAGCTGCTCGGGGGTGCCCTGCTCGAGGATCCGTCCCTCGGAGAGGAAGCAGACCGAGGTCGCGACCTCACGGGCAAAGCTCATCTCGTGGGTCGCGAGGATCATCGTGGTGCCGCGCTCGGCGAGGTCGCGCACGATCGTGAGCACCTCCCCCACCAGCTCGGGGTCGAGGGCGGCGGTGATCTCGTCGAGGAGCAGCAGGTCCGGGCGGGTGCACAGCGCGCGCACGAGCGCGACCCGCTGCTGCTGGCCTCCCGAGAGCCGGTCGGGGTGCTTGGCGACGTGCTCGGCCAGACCGAACGTCGAGAGCAGGTCGCGAGCCCGCTCCTCGGCCTCCGCGCGCGAGAGGCCGTGCACGCGACGCGGAGCCAGCGTGCAGTTGTCGAGCACGCTGAGGTGCGGGAAGAGGTTGTAGGCCTGGAAGACCATCCCGACGCGTCCGCGCACCTCGCGCTGGTCGACGAGCGGGTCGGAGATCTCGCGGCCGTCGAGACGGATCACGCCGTCGTCGATCTCCTCGAGCAGGTCGATGCAGCGCAGCAGTGTCGACTTGCCCGAGCCGGACGAGCCGATCAGGCACACGACCTCGTGGGCGTCGACCTTCAACGAGACATCATCGAGGACGACCCGGTCGCCATACGACTTGCGCAGGTCGGTGACCTCGAGCAGGGGGTGGTGGGACCGGTCGGAGGTCGACATCACAGGGCTCCTGCCCGCTCACGACGCATCGCGCGCCGCTGGAGGTAGTCGGTGCCCCGAGCCATCGGCACGGTGAGCACGACGAAGAACAGCGAGACCACGACGTAGGGCGTGAAGTTGAAGGAGAACGCCGTGTAGTCGCGCGCGCTGAAGACGGCGTCGAAGAGGGCGACGCTCGAGACCAGGGCGGTGTCCTTGGTGAGCGAGATGAAGTCGTTGAGCAGCGGGGGCACCACGCGTCGTACGGCCTGGGGCACCACGACGTGCCGCATGGCCTGGGCGCGCGAGAGTCCGAGCGCGTCGGCGCTGGCCAGCTGGGAGGGGTGGATCGACTCGATGCCCGCGCGGAAGACCTCGGCGACGTAGGCGCTGTAGGAGATGACCAGCGCCATCAGCGCCCAGAAGAACAGGCTGTTGGGCACGCCCTGGAGACCGAGCGCCGGCATCCCGAAGGCGAGCAGCAGCACCAGCAGGATCGTGGGGACACCGCGGAAGAAGTCGATATAGGCGACCGCGAGCCCGCGGATCGGGGCGAGCCACGCCGACCGTGCCTGGCGGGCCAGGGCGAGCCCGAGCGCGATGACCAGGATCAGCGGCTCCGCGAGCAGGAACAGCTGGATGTTGAGCCAGAAGCCGTCGCGGATCTGCGGGAAGGAGGCCTTCGCGTCCTCGACGCTGAAGAACGTCTCCTTGACGCTCGCCCATCCCGGCGAGGTGACCAGGACGGTGGCGAGGACGGCGAAGAAGACGACGGTGGCGAACGCGGCGATCGTGATCGACCGCAGGCGCAACCGCCGACGCAGGGCCCGACGCTCGACCTCGCGCGGGCTGGGGGTCCAGCCGTCGGTGACCGTCACGGGAGCTCGGGCACGTCCACGGCGTCGGAGAGCCACTCCTGCTCGATCGCGGCCATGGTGCCGTCGGCCTCGAGCGCGGCGAGCGCCTCGTTGACGCACGACACCAGGGCCGAGTCCTTCTCGAAGAGCATCCCGAACTGCTCCGACGACTCGCCCTCGACCTGGAACTGACCCACGATCGTGGAGCCGCCGATCTCGACGGCGCTGATGTAGAACGCGGTCGGCAGGTCGGCCAGGATCGCGTCGACCTGGTCGTTCTTCAGGGCCTGCTTGGCGATGTTGGTGTCCTCGAAGACCAGGGGGTCGGCCTCGGGTTGGATGACGTCGCGAATCGCGGTGAGCGACGTCGTGCCGGTCTGCGCGCCCAGGCGGAGCCCCTTGAGGTCCTCGAGGCTGGTGGCGTCGGCGCCCGCGGTGCCCTCGAGGGCCACGACGGCCTGGGCCGCGGAGTAGTAGCCGTCGGAGAAGTCGACGACCTCGGCCCGCTGCGGGGTGATCGAGATCTGGTTGATGTCGAAGTCGAAGGTCTTGGCGCCGGGCTTGTAGGAGGTGTTGAACGGCACCGTCACCCAGGTGACCTCGTCGGCCGAGAAGCCGAGCTCGCCGGCGACGGCGTACGCGACGGCGGACTCGTAGCCCTTGCCGTTGGTCGGGTCGTTGTCGGCGAACCACGGCTCGTAGGCCGGGGAGTCGGTGCCGATCGTCAGCGTGCCGGCCTCGAGCAGGGGCAGCGACTCGGTGGCACAGGGGTCGCTGCCCGGGTCGGCCGCGACCGTCGGCTCGTCGTCGACCGGCGCGCAGGCGCTGACGGCGAGGGCGAGAGCGGGGACGGCGGCAAGGAAGGCAGGGCGCAGACGCATGACGAGAATCGTAGGCCCCGCCCGACCCACCGACGGGGGTCCGCCCCCGCACGTGGACAGCGTTTGCAACTCGTTGCATAGGGTGGCACCATCAGCGCATGGCCCTTGAGCACGCCCTCCTCGTCGCGCTGCGCGAGCAGCCCGCGAGCGGCCTCGAGCTGGCCAAGCGCTTCGAGCGCTCGATCGGGTTCTTCTGGAGCGCCACGCACCAGCAGATCTACCGCGTGCTCGGCCGGATGGACCGCGACCACTGGGTCGGCGTCACCGAGGTCTCCCAGGCCGGTCGCCCGGTCAAGAAGGTGTACGCCGTCACCGCGCTCGGCGAGCAGGCCCTCGCCGACTGGCTGGGCTCCCCCACGCACACCGACGGACTGCGCAGCGAGCTGGCCGTCAAGATGCGCGGCGCCAGCTTCGGCGACCGCGGGGCCGTGCTGGACGTCGTCCGCGCCCACCTCGTCGACCACCAGGTGCGCCTCGATCACTACCGCCAGCTGATGAAGCGCGACTACCCCGAGCCCGCCGCACTGAGCGGGCTCGACCTCGACCACTACCTCGTGCTGCGCGGCGGGATCCTCACCGAGGAGACCTGGGTCGCGTGGCTCTCGGAGTACCTCTCCGCTCATACCGCTCACACCGACGAACAAGGGGCCACCCGATGACCGACCCGACGCCGTACCCGCACCTGCTCGAGCCGATCACGCTCGGCTCGATGACCCTGCGCAACCGCGTGGTCATGGGCTCGATGCACACCGGCCTCGAGGACAGCCGTCGCCACCTGCCCGAGCTCGCCGCGTTCTTCGCCGAGCGCGCCCGCGGCGGGGCCGGCCTCATCGTCACCGGCGGCTACTCCCCCAACAGGCGCGGCTGGCTCAAGCCGCTCGCCTCCGAGATGACCACCCGCCTCCAGGCGATGCGTCACCGCGACGTCACCGACGCCGTGCACGACGAGGGCGGTGCCATCGCGATGCAGGTGCTGCACGCGGGCCGCTACGGCTACCACCCCTTCGTCGTCTCGGCGAGCAACAAGAAGTCGCCGATCTCGCCGTTCAAGCCCAGCGCGCTCTCGACCCGCGGCGTCGACCGGACGGCGTCCGACTTCGCCCGCGCCGTCGGCCTGGCCAAGAAGGCCGGCTACGACGCCGTCGAGATCATGGGCTCCGAGGGCTACCTCATCAACCAGTTCCTCGCCTCGCGCACCAACGACCGCTCCGACAAGTGGGGCGGCAGCGCCGAGAAGCGGATGCGCTTCCCGCTCGAGATCGTGCGCCGCGCGCGCGAGGAGGTCGGCGCCGACTTCCCGCTGATGTACCGGATCTCGCTGCTCGACCTCGTCGAGGACGGTCAGACCTGGGAGGAGGTCGTCGACCTCGCCCAGGGGCTCGAGGAGGCCGGCGTCACCCTCTTCAACACCGGCATCGGCTGGCACGAGGCGCGGATCCCCACGATCATCACGCAGGTGCCGCGCGCAGCCTGGCGCGACGCCACCGCACGGCTCAAGGCCGTGGTGTCAGTGCCGGTGTGCGCCTCCAACCGCATCAACACCCCCGAGATCGGCGAGGACATCCTGGCCTCGGGCGAGGCCGACCTGATCTCGATGGCGCGGCCCTTCCTGGCCGACCCCGACTTCGTCGTCAAGGCGATGGCCAATCGCGCCGACGAGATCAACACCTGCATCGCCTGTAACCAGGCCTGCCTCGACCACACCTTCTCCAACAAGCGCTCCTCGTGCCTGGTCAACCCGCGCGCCTGCCACGAGACCACCCTGGTGCTCGGCCCGACCCGTCGTACGGCGGCGAAGGTCGCGGTCGTCGGCGCCGGCCCGGCCGGGCTGGCGGCCGCTGTCTCCGCGGCCGAGCGCGGCTTCGCGGTGACGCTGTTCGAGAAGTCGTCCGAGCTCGGCGGGCAGTTCCGCCTGGCGATGGCCGTGCCCGGCAAGGAGGACTTCGCCGACACGCTGCGCTACTACACCCGTCGCCTCGAGGTGCTCGGCGTCGACGTCCGGCTCGGCACCGAGGCAGACCAGTCAGACCTCGCGGACTTCGACGAGGTCATCCTCGCGACCGGCGTCGAGCCGCGGATGCCCGCCATCCCCGGCATCGAGCACCCCAGCGTCGTCTCCTACGCCGACGTGCTCGCCGGCCGCGTCGTGCCGGGCAAGAAGGTAGCGGTGATCGGTGCCGGCGGCATCGGCGTCGACGTCAGCGTCTGGCTGACCCACGACCCCGCCGAGGACACCGAGGAGTGGATGGCCCACTGGGGCGTCGGCGACCCCTCGCTGCACCGCGGCGGCCTCACCGAGCGCAAGGCCCGCGCCCCGCAGCGCGAGGTCACCCTCGTGCAGCGCAAGAGCACCCCGATCGGCATCGGTCTCGGCAAGACGTCGGGCTGGGCGCACCGTGCGGTGCTCAAGCAGTCGCAGGTCACCCAGGTGAGCGGAGCGTCGTACGACCTGATCGACGACGCGGGCCTGCACGTGACCGTCGACGGCGAGAAGCGCGTGATCGCCGTCGACCACGTCGTCGTGTGCGCGGGCCAGGAGTCGGTGCGCACCCTCGTCGTCGACGGCTCAGGTCACTACGTCATCGGTGGCGCCGACGTGGCCGCCGAGCTCGACGCGAAGCGCGCGATCAAGCAGGGCACCGAGCTCGTCGCCTCCCTCTGACCCGCTCCGTCCTCGCCGAGTCGGCGCGAACTCGCGCCGACTCGGCGCACCCCGGTTCATCGAGTCGGCGCGAACTCGCGCCGACTCGGCGATCACGACCTGGGGAACCGGCCACCCCAGCACCCGCCCGTTACATTCGGCTCATGAGCGACGCCAACGGTCCCGGGTGCATCTTCTGCCAGATCGTCGCCGACCGATCTCCCGCTGCACGGGTCGCGGAGGACGAGCACACGCTCGCCTTCCTGGACATCTTCCCGGCGACTCCGGGCCACACGTTGGTGGTGCCGAAGACTCACGCCCGCGACCTGTTGGACGTCTCGAGCGACGACCTCGCGGCGTGCACAGCCATGGCGCAGCGGGTCGCGCGTCGCTTGGTGAGCGAGCTCGGGGCGGACGGCGTGAACCTGATCAACGCCTGCGGTGCAGCCGCCTGGCAGACCGTGTTCCACGTGCACCTGCACGTCGTCCCGCGCTACTCCGGACGCGATCAGCTCGTCCAGCCCTGGACCCCTGCCCCGGGGGACCCGGCTGAGATGACGGCCCTCGCCGAGCGGCTTCGCGCATGAGTGGGCTCGTGCGCGACCTCACCGACGAGGAGTGCCGCGCGGCGCTCGTGTGCAAGTGGGGCGAGGTGGATGCCGACGTGCTGCCCGCGTGGGTGGCCGAGATGGACTACGCGGTCGCCGAGCCGATCACCGCGGCCCTGCACCGTGCGGTCGAGCGCGGGATGACCGGCTACCCCGCGCTCGGGGGCGGCGGCGCGCTGGGTGAGGCCTACGCGGGCTTCGCCAAGCGGCAGTTCGGCCACGAGATCGATCCCGGCCAGGTCGTCCCGACCGTCGACGTCACCGCCGGGGTCCGACTCGCGCTGGACGTCGTCGCCCGGCCCGGCGGACTCGTCATGCCGGTGCCCGGCTACAGCCCCCAGCTCGCGATGGCCGAGATCACCGGTCGGGAGCGCTTCGACCTCGTCGTCGACCCGGACGCCGAGCGGGCCGAGCTCGACCTCGACCAGCTCGACCGCCACTTCCGCGACGGCGCCGCCGCGCTGCTGCTCACCCAGCCGCACAACCCGTGGGGTCGCGCCTTCACCCGCGACGAGCTCGAAGGGGTGCGCGACGTCGTCACCCGCCACGGCGGCGTCGTGATCTCCGACGAGATCCACGCACCACTCGTGCTCGACGGCGCCGAGCACGTGCCCTACCTCGCGATCGAGGGCACCGCGGAGCACACGGTCGCGGTCGTCGCGGCGTCGAAAGCATTCAACATCGCCGGCCTCAAGTGTGCCCAGCTCGTGGCCACCTCCCCGACCCTGTCAGCCGCCCTCGCCTCGGCACCGATGGCGCGCAACGACTCCTGGTCGGTGCTCGGCGTCGAGGGGTCGATCGCCGCCTACACCCACGGCGACGCCTGGCTGGCCGACCTGCGTGCCCGCCTCTCGGCGCAGCGCGACCTGCTCATCGACCTCCTCGCCCACCACCTGCCGCAGGCCAGGATGCGGCCGCTGGAGGCGACGTACCTCGCCTGGATCGACCTGCGTGCCTACGGGCACGACGACCCGGCGGCCGTCGCGCTCGAGCGCGAGCGGGTGCAG